>NZ_JBSGTX010000058.1:0-59032 GCF_053607625.1 Streptomyces sp. NPDC055103 | reverse complement strand
GATCAGGCCGGACCCCGCGAGCCCGGCCTGATCCACACGACACCCCCTGAGGCCCAGGGCTCGCGGGGGTGGGGTCAGGCGGCGTGGGCCTCGCGGTCGGTCCGGACGGGGGCCGGGGCGGGGGCGGTGACGATGTGCGGGCAGGGCCGCGGGGCCGGGGCGGGGCGGCGGCGGGGGAGGGAGAGGCTGACGAAGCCTTCGGCGCGCAGGGCGGCGAGGCTGATGCGGGGCAGGTCGCGGCTGTTGCGGTAGACGACGAAGCGGGGTTCCCAGCGGGGGCGGAACTTGGCGTTGAACTTGTAGAGCGACTCGATCTGGAACCAGCGGGAGAGGAAGACGAGGAGTCCGCGCCAGACGCGGAGGACGGGGCCTGCGCCGATCTTCTCGCCGCGTGCGAGGGCGGAGCGGAACATGGCGAAGTTGAGGGAGACGCGGTCGATGCCGAGGGCGGGGGAGGCCTGGAGGGCGGCGACGATGAGGAGTTCGTTCATGCCGGGGTCGGCGGAGCGGTCGCGGCGCATGAGTTCGAGGGACATGCCGTCGGGGCCCCAGGGCACGAAGTGGATGATCGCCTTGAGGTCTCCGTAGGGGGATCCGGTGGAGCCGGGGTGGGCCGGGTCGTCGGGATCGTCCTTGTGGGCGGTCGCTATGACGGCGTCTCCGTCGCCGGGGGCGCCGATGCGGCCGAGGGCCATGGAGAAGCCGCGTTCGGTGTCGGTGCCGCGCCAGTCGGCGGCGGCGCGGCGGACCCGTTCGAGTTCCTCGTCGTCGAGGTCGCGGACGCGGCGGACGCGGGTGGTGTAGCCGTTGCGTTCGATGCGCTTGACCATCTGGCGGACGTTGCGCATGGCGCGGCCGGAGAGGGAGAAGCCGGCGACGTCGACGACGGCCTCGTCGCCGAGTTCGAGGGCGTCGAGGCCGGTCTCGCGGGTCCAGACCTGGCCGCCGGTCTCGGAGCAGCCCATGACGGCGGGGGTCCAGGAGTGGGCCTTGGCCTCGTCCATGAAGCGTTCGATGGCGCCGGGCCAGGCTTCGACGTCGCCGATGGGGTCGCCGCTGGCGAGCATCACGCCGGAGACGACGCGGTAGCAGACGGCGGCCTTGCCGCTGGGGGAGAAGACGACGCCCTTGTCGTGGCGGAGGGCGAAGTGGCCGAGGGAGTCGCGGCCGCCGTGCTGGTCGAGGAGGGCGCGCAGCCGGGTCTCGTCGTCGGTGGTGAGGCGGGCGGCGGGGTGCTCGGGGCGGAAGGCGAGGTAGATGGTGGTGAGGGCGGTGAGCATGCCGAGGGCGCCGAGGGAGTAGCCGACGGTCCAGTCGACGCCGCGGCTGTAGGCGACGGGGCCTTCGACGCCGAGGAGTCCGTACAGGACGTGTTCGAGGCGGTCGGTGAGGCTGGGGTCGCCGATGACGCGGCGGGGGTGGGCGCTGACGATGACGAGGCCGAGGGCGATGGATCCGGCGCCCATGACGACGAAGTTGGCGAGTGCGCGCCAGCGGCTGCGGGGGTCGGGGAGGGCGGCGAACTCGTTGCGGTGGCGCAGCAGGAGGGTGAGGAGGACGAGGGAGAAGAGGGCGCCGATGACGGAGTGGCGCCAGACGAACTGGGCGGCGGCGCCGACGGGGAGGAGGACGACGGCGGCGCGCCAGGCGCGGCGTTTGTGTCGTTTGAGGCCGTGGGCGAGGAGCAGGAGGAGGACGCCGGCGCTGAGGGAGAGGGCGGCGGAGAGGTGGCCGAGGGTGCCGGGGAGGACCTCGGCGAGGGCGTGCATGCGGCTGGCGCGGAAGCGGGGGAAGACTCCTGCGGCGATGTCGATGAGGCCGCCGAGGGTGCAGGCGGTGCCGACGAGGGCGGGGACCTTCTCGGGGCGGGGGCCGTGGAGAATCCGGCGTACCCGAACCGGAACCAATCGCGATTTGTCCCCATCTACCGTGACAGACATGGCTTCCCGTACTTCCCGTGGTCCTGCGAGGGGTCTCTGACTCCGGCCAGGCCCTGCGGCGCGTTCGGCGGGCCGTACCGGCTGGTGCGCTCTCTATGACGGAGTCGTGTGGAGCCGGGTTCATCGGTGCACAGGAAAATCTTGGAAAGAAGGCTCGGTCGTCTCATGGGGCTCACCAGCGACAAAGTCCTCGTGCTGGCCGTCGTGCTGGCCGTGGTCCTGTTTCTCGCCACGGTCTGGCTGTGGCCGCGGCTGGCGCGGCGCGGGTGGCGTGCGGTCGTGGGGCGGGTGGGTCTGCTGCTGGTGACCCAGGTGGTGGTGTTCGCGGCGGTGGGGCTGGCGGCGAATCGTTCCTTCCTCTTCTACGGCTCGTGGGCGGACCTGTTCGGGCAGGAGCGGGACATGGGGGTGGTCGTCGACCACGCGGCCGGTTCGAAGGACGTGCGGGTGGTGGGGAAGCAGGCGCTCGACGTGCCGGGCGGCGGCCGTCCGGAGGCCGGCGGCCAGATACAGAAGGTGCTCATACGGGGGGACCGGTCGGGGATCACCTCGCCGGCCTACGTCTATCTGCCGCCGGAGTACTTCCAGGAGCGGCACGCGAAGGAGACGTTCCCGGCCTCGGTGGTGCTCACGGGGTACCCGGGGACGGCGGAGAACCTGCTCAAGGGGCTGAAGTACCCGAGGACGGCGTACGCGGAGGCGAAGGCCGGGCGGATGCGGCCGATGATCCTGGTGATGCTGCGTCCGACGGTGGCGCCGCCGCGTGACACCGAGTGCGTGGACATCCCCGGGGGTCCGCAGACGGAGACCTTCTTCGCGGAGGACCTGCCGAAGGCGGTGTCGGAGACGTACCGGGTGGGGACGAAGCCCCGGAACTGGGGCTTCATGGGGCACTCGACGGGTGCGTACTGCGCGCTGAAGATCGCGTTGCACCACCCGGACCGGTACGCGGCGGGGGCGGGTTTCTCGGCGTACTACAAGGCGGCGGAGGACGTGACGACGGGGGACCTCTTCCACGGCGACGACCGGCTGCGCAAGCGGGCCGACCTGCTGTGGAGCCTGGACCATCTGCCGCAGGGGAAGACGTCGTTCCTGGTGACGACGTCGAAGCAGGGCGAGGGCAACCTGAAGGGGACGCTCGACTTCGTCAGGAAGGTGAGGAGCCCGGCGCGGGTCTCGTCGATCACGCTGGAGAGCGGCGGCCACAACTTCAACACGTGGAACCGGGAGATCCCGCCGGGGATGGTCTGGATGGGCGCGCGGCTCAGCGCTTCCTGACGCTCAGGCGACGGTGGCCCTGCGGAGCGCGCGGTGGACTCCCTCCGGGGTGAGGACGCCGACCGGGCGGTCGTCGGCGCCGGTCACGGTGAGCCGGCCGGTGTCGTGCTGGAGGAGTACGGCGAGCGCGTCCTTGAGGGAGGTCCCGAGGGGTACGGGGGCGGGGGCGCCGGCGCTGTTCGCTCCGATGTCCTTGGAGAGCGGGTCGAGGTCGGCCTCGGTGACGGGTGTGACGGCGAGCCGCTTGAGCCCGCGGTCGCTGCCGACGAAGTCCGCGACGTACGGGGTGGCGGGGGCGCCGAGCACGGTGGCGGGGGTGTCGAACTGCTCGATGCGGCCCTGCCCGTAGACGGCCATGCGGTCGCCCATGCGGACGGCTTCCTCGATGTCGTGGGTGACGAGGAGGACGGTCTTGCGGACGGTGGCCTGGAGCGCGAGGAACTCGTTCTGGAGGCGCTCGCGGACGACGGGGTCGACGGCGCCGAAGGGCTCGTCCATGAGGAGGACGGGCGGGTCGGCGGCGAGCGCGCGGGCGACGCCGACGCGCTGGCGCTGTCCGCCGGAGAGCTGGGCGGGGTAGCGGGAGCCGTAGACGGCCGGGTCGAGGCCGACGAGGTCGAGGAGTTCGGCGGCACGCGCGCGTGCGGCGGCCTTCTTCCAGCCGAGGAGGGCGGGGACGGTCGCGGTGTTGTCGAGGACCGTGCGGTGGGGGAAGAGCCCGACCTGCTGGATGACGTAACCGATCTTGCGGCGCAGGGCGACGGGGTCGACGCCGGCGATGTCCCGGCCGTCGACGAGGACGCGTCCCGAGGTCGGTTCGACGAGCCGGTTGACCATCATCATCGTGGTCGTCTTGCCGCAGCCGGACGGCCCCACCAGGGTGACGAGTTCGCCCTCGGCGACCTCGAAGGAGAGGTCGTCGACGGCGGTGGTGCCGTCCTCGTACCGCTTGGTGACGTTCTCGAACCGGATCATGGTTCCCCATTCTTACCCGTCGGCACCGGGGGTGTGTGAAGGGCGTGTTGCCGCATTGTGGCGGATCCCGGTGATTGTCAGTGGCGGGGGTTAGGGTCGTCAGACATACGTTCGGAGCGAGCGGACGACCCGGGGGGAGGGACGGATGAGCACGCCGAACTGTCTGGTCACCAACGACTGGATCTGCGGGGAGTATCTGCGCACGCGCGGCGAGGAACTGACGGAGGCGACCCTCCAGCATGTGGGAATCACGGTCGTGTCCGTGCTCCTCGCGCTCCTCGTCGCGGTGCCGCTGGCGCTGCTCGTGCGGGCCAGGCCGCGGTTCGCGGGACCGGTCCTCGGGCTGACGACCCTGCTCTACACGGTGCCGTCGCTCGCCATGTTCTCGCTGCTCCTGCCCGTCTTCGGGCTCTCGGCGGCGCTCGTCGTGACCGGCCTCGTGCTGTACGCGCTGACGATCCTCGTGCGGAACACCCTGGCGGGGCTCGACGCCGTCCCGGCCGAGGCGCGCGAGGCCGCCCGGGGCATGGGGTACGGCTCGTGGCGACTGCTGTGGCAGGTCGAACTCCCCCTGGCGCTCCCGGTGCTGATGGCCGGCATACGGATGGCGACGGTCTCCACGATCGCGCTGACCACGGTCGGCTCGGTCGTGGGCCGCGGCGGGCTCGGCAATCTCATCGAGGACGCGCTGCCGACCTTCTTCAAGGCGCAGGTGCTCGCGGCCTCCGTGCTGTGCGTGCTGCTCGCCGTCACCGCTGACCTGCTGCTCCTGGGCCTCCAGCGGCTCCTCACGCCCTGGGCCCGCATACGGACCGTGCGGGGAAGTGCGTGAGAGGGGGTGCCTGAGATGGGGATCGTGACGGACGCCTGGGCCTGGCTCAGCACCGGCGCGCACTGGACCGGCGAGGAGGGCATAGGACAGCGCCTCGCGGAGCACGTGTACGTGAGCGGGGCGGCCCTGCTGATCGCCTCGGCGATCGCACTGCCGCTCGGGCTGTGGCTCGGCCATCTCGGCCGGGGCGGGGCGCTCGCGGTGAACGTGTCCAACGTGGGGCGGGCGGTCCCGGTCTTCGCGGTGCTGGCCCTGTTCATGGTCTCGCCCCTGCGGAACGCCGGCTATGTGCCGACCGTCGTCGCCCTGGTGCTGTTCGCGATACCGCCGCTCCTCACCAACGCGTACGTGGGGATGCGGGAGGTGGACCGGGCCGCGGTGCGGGCCGCGCGGGGCATGGGTATGACCGGCGGCCAGCTCTTCCGGCGCGTCGAACTCCCGCTCGCGCGACCGGTGGTGATGACCGGGGTGCGCTCGGCGGCGGTGCAGGTGATCGCCACGGCGACGGTCGCGGCGATGGTCGGCCAGGGCGGCCTGGGCCGGATCATCACGGCCGGCTTCGCCCTCTACGACACCGCGCAAGTCGTCGCGGGCGCCGTGCTCGTGGCGCTGCTCGCCCTCCTGGTGGAGGCGGTGCTCGCGGGAGCGGACCGGCTCCTGGCGGGGCCGTCGCGGGCGCGCGCCGAATGACGGAACGACCTACGGAAGCCGATGAATGAGATGGGTGGTCTTGTGAACAGGGTCTCGCGTATCGCGGGTGCGGTGCTGGGGACGACGGCGCTGGCCGTCGCGCTCGCCGCGTGTGGCGGTGACAGCCTGGAGGGCGGCAAGAAGAAGGAATCCGGCAGCTCGGGCGGCGCGTCCGCGGGCGGGGAGAAGGGCTCGCTGGTCGTGGGCGCCGCGGCCTTCACCGAGTCGAAGGTGCTGGCCGAGCTGTACGCCCAGTCGCTGCGGGCCGCCGGATACTCCGTATCCGTCACCACCGTGAAGAATCGCGAGCTGTACGAGCCGTCGCTGGAGAACGGCGAGATCGACGTCGTTCCGGAATACGCGGCGACGATCGCGGAATTCCTCAACGCGAAGGTGAACGGCCCGAAGGCGCCCGAGGACAAGCCGGTCGCCTCCGGTGACGCGGCCGCCACGGTCGAGGGGCTGCGGAAGCTCGCCGAACCGCGCGGCCTCAAGGTTCTCGCGGTCGGTGAGGCGGTCGATCAGAACGCCTTCGCGGTGACCAAGGAATTCGCCGAGAAGAACAAGCTGACGACGCTTTCCGATCTCGGCCGCGCGAAGATCAAGGTGAAGATCGCGGCCGGTGACGAATGCGCCGTACGGCCCTTCTGCGCGCCCGGTCTGAAGAAGACGTACGGGATCGACGTGGCCGGCATCGACCCCAAGGGGGTCGGGACCCCGCAGGCCAAGCAGGCCGTCAAGGACGGGGTGGACCAGCTGGTCCTGACGACCACCACGGACGCCACGATCGACAGCTTCGGACTCGTCTTCCTGGAGGACGACAAGAAGCTGCAGAACGCCGACAACGTACTGCCGGTGGTCAACGCCAAGGATGCAGGCGCCCCCGAGATAGCCACCGCCCTCGACGGCATCACCAAGGTGCTGACCACAGCGGATCTCGCCGAACTCAACCGCAAGGTGGACGCCGAGCGGGCCAAGCCGGAGGACGTCGCGAAGGAGTATCTGACGGCGAAGGGGCTGCTCAACAAGTAGGTGCCGGGTGAGGGGAGTCGGCCCGAAACGGAACCGGAAGGGTTCATATCCACTTCTTGTGGCGAGAAGTGGCCAAGAGATTGCCGGGCCGACACCCCACATGGCGCCTACGCACGGTAAATTTCAGGCCATGCCACGTGGACGCCACCGCCATTCCCCGCCTCTGCACAAGTTGCTGCCGCCGTCCGCGGTCGCGGGCGCCGCGGTCGTGTGCGCCGCGGTCGCCTGGCTGCCCGGCGACCTGTTGGTCGTCCGGCTGCTCGCGGTCGCCGCGGCTGCCGCGGCCGTCACCGGTGCCGTCCTCATGCGCAGTTGGGACCGGAGCGCCGGCGCCCGGGTCGCCGAGTTGAACCGGGCCCGCACCGCGGACCAGTGGAAGGCCGAGGAGCGGGTCGCCGAGCTGGAGTCCGACCTGGAGGAGTCCCGCGGCCTGCGGACCCGGCTCGACGCCAAGCTCCGCGCCAAGCGCGTGGAGCTCGCGGCGCTGCGCGGCGAGCACGCCGACCTCCTCCGCCGGTACGCGACGGCGGAGACCGAGCGGGCCAGCGCCCTGGAGGGCCGCCGCGTCCTCGCCCTGGAGGCGACCGCCACGGCCGCGACGACCGACACGCCGGGTGCGACCGGCCCGACCGGCGCCGGGGCGAAGGAGCTGCCGGCCGCCGGGTCCACGCCCACCCCGGAGGCGTACCGCCGCGCCGCTCAGGCCCTGAAGGACCTCCCGCGCAACGCCGCGGCCCAGCACGCCCGGCGCACCGCCGAGGCGGCCCGCGCGCGGGACCTCGCCGAGCGGGCCCGCGAGCCGGAGGAGCCGCGGGGGAAGCACGCTGCGGCCGCCGGGACCGAGCAGCACAGCCGTACGGCCGCCCCCGCCCTCGGGCCCGCCCCCGCACCGGCGGCACTGCCCGCCGGTCCCACCACGCCCGCCGCGCCCTCGTCGGGCTCCGCGGCGGAGTCGGTCCCGGGGGCGGACGCCTCCGCGCCCGTGCCCGTCGCCCCCACCGGCCTCGCGCGCGTGCCCGCCGTCCAGGCCGCCGCGGCGATCGTCCCGTACGCGGCCCGCAGGCCCGCCCCGCGCCCCGAGGGCGGTTTCGACTTCTTCGGTACGCAGAAGGTGGCGGCGGCCATCGAGGCCGTGCAGCACACCGACCTCGCCGACGTCGTGGGCGAGGAGGTCCTCGAAGAGGCCCTGGCCGCCGAGACCCCGTTCCTCGTCCCGCTCGCCCCGCTCGCGGCGAAGGTGCCGCCCCGGGCCATCGGCCAGGTCATCGACCTGACCGCGCACGACGAGACCGAGCAGATCGACGTGGCCGAACTGCGCGGCGCGGTCAGCTCGTGACGTACCGCCTCGCCCTGCTCCCGGCGGCCGAGCTGGCCGGGCGCAGGGACGAGCTGATCGCCCTGTGCGCCCAGGCCTTCGGCGGATCCCCCTGGTACGAGCCGCCGCTCGGCGCCGTACGGACCGTGGACCGGCTGCTCGACAGCGCCGAGCGGCGGGACGGCTTCCGCGCGGCGGCCGCGTACGCCGCCGACACCGACACCGACACCGACACCGACACCGACACCGTCACCGACACCGTCACCGACACCGTCACCGACGACTCCGCCGCCGCCCTGCTCGGCTTCGCGGCCGGCTGGACCGACACCGTCCTGTCCGGCGACGCGCCCTTCTTCGAACTGGCCGAGCTGGTCGTCGTCCCCGGCCGCCAGGGCCAGGGCATCGGCCGCGCCCTCCACGACGGGCTGCTCGTGGCCGGGGCACCGGGACCGGCCCTGCTCATGACCCTCGACGTCCCCGAACTGACGGACAGGTACGTGCGCTGGGGCTGGACGGTCGTGGACCGCCGCCGCCCCGGCAAGGAGCAGTGCGACTACGTCGTGATGCGCCACGCCTGACCCCCCGGACGAGGGGGGAGGCTGGAGAGCGGCCTACTTGTCGATGTCGCCGACGACGAAGAACAGTGAGCCGAGGATCGCGACCATGTCGGCGACGAGCGTCCCCGGCAGCAGCTCGACCAGCGCCTGGATGTTGTTGAACGACGCCGAGCGGAGCTTCAGCCGGTACGGCGTCTTCTCGCCCTTGGACACCAGGTAGTAGCCGTTGACGCCGAGCGGGTTCTCGGTCCAGGCGTACGTGTGCCCCTCCGGCGCCTTCAGCACCTTCGGCAGCCGCTGGTTGATCGGCCCCTGCGGCAGCTCGGCCATCCGGTCCAGGCAGGCGTCCGCCAGGTCCAGGGAGTTGTGCGTCTGGTCGAGCAGGCACTCGAAGCGGGCCAGGCAGTCGCCCTCCTCGCGCACGGCGACCCGCAGGGTGTTCTGGAGCTCCCCGTAGGCGAGGTACGGCTCGTCGCGGCGCAGGTCGAAGTCGACGCCCGAGGCGCGGGCGATGGGCCCGGACACCCCGTACGCGTGGACCGCGGCCTGCGACAGGACGCCGACCCCGCGCGTACGGCCCCGGAAGATCTCGTTGCCGAGGACCAGCCGGTCGTACACGTCCATCCGCGACCGCACGTCCGCGACGGCCTGCCGCGCCCGCCCCAGCCAGCCGGCGGGCAGGTCCTCCTTGAGGCCGCCGACCCGGTTGAACATGTAGTGCATCCGGCCGCCGGAGACCTCCTCCATCACGGCCTGGAGCTCCTCGCGCTCCCGGAAGGCGTGGAAGACAGGGGTGATCCCGCCCAGTTCGAGGGGGTACGAGCCGAGGAACATCAGGTGGTTGAGGACCCGGTTCAGCTCGGCGAGGAGCGTACGGGTCCACACGGCGCGCTCGGGGACCTCCATGCCCAGCATCCGCTCGACGGCCATGACCACGCCGAGCTCGTTGGAGAAGGCGGAGAGCCAGTCGTGACGGTTGGCCAGCATGATGATCTGCCGGTAGTCACGCGCCTCGAAGAGCTTCTCGGCGCCGCGGTGCATGTAGCCGATCACCGGCTCGGCCTGCCGGACGACCTCGCCGTCGAGGACGAGCCGGAGGCGGAGCACGCCATGGGTCGAGGGATGCTGCGGTCCGATGTTCAGCACCATGTCGGTGCTCTCCGCCGCGCCGCCGATTCCGACCGTCGTCTCCGTCATGCGGGACAGTATCCCCTGCCCCGCATCGCCGGGTCCCCTGGCCCGCATCGCCGGATCGTCTGCCCCGCATCCCGCTGCCCGCGGGTCATCCGGTGGCGGGCGGGACCCGTCGGGTCAGCCACAGGAAATCGCCGAGGCCGCCGCGGGCGGTCAGCTCGGCGGCCTCGCCGGCGGAGGCGAGCGCGCGGACATAGCCGGCGGGATCGGTCGAGGCCAGGGAGAGCGGTGGCCGCCCTCCGGACACCCCGAGCCGGTGCAGGGCCTCCCGCTGCGTGACCAGTTCGGTGACGGGTCCTGCGGTGGCTCCCCTCTCCGTCGCCTCTGCCGTAGCCGCCGCGCACGCGTCCAGGGCCACGTGGGCCGTGATGTCGCAGCTGCCGTCCGGGACCGGCGGCACCTCGCGGCCCGCCCGGAAGCCGGTCAGGGTGCCGAAGGGCGGCCGGGAGTCCCGTACGTGCGCGTAGTCCACGGCCACCGCGCGGCCCGCCGCGAGCGAGCCCGCCGCCGCCGCCCACGCCTCGTCCCGTGGCCGCCCGATCTCGGCCCGCGCGCCGGGCTCCCGTAGGGGCCACCAGCGGGCCAGCCACGCCGCGTCGGCGCCCGAGACGGGCGCGCCGAGCCGCTCCGTACCGTCCGCGCGGACCTCCACGTACCGGGCGACGCCCGCCGCGTCGACCTCGGCGACGTCCACCGGCACGTTGTCGAGCCACTCGTTCGCGAAGAGCAGGCCGCGCACGCTCCCCGGCTCCGGCAGCCGGTCCGTCCAGGTGATCCGCGGGTCGAGCCCCGCCGGGCGCTCGGCGCGCTCGACCGCGTACGCCCGCACCCCAAGGCCCGTCCCCGCGGTCGCCGCGAGCACCGCCGTGAGCAGCTCGCCCCGCCCCGCGCCCACGTCCACCAGCGCGACCTCGGCCGTTCCCAGCTCCTCCGCGACCTCACCGAGCAGCCCGGCCACGGCCCCCGCGAAGAGCGGCCCCGCGTGGACCGAGGTGCGGAAGTGCCCCGCGGGACCCTCGGGGCGCCGGTAGAAGCCTCCCGGGCCGTACAGCGCCTGCTCCGTGGCCTCGCGCCACCCCTGCCACTGACACGTCTCACCAGGGACGTCGCCAAGTACGTCCCCCGGCACGTCATCCGTCACGTCATCCGTCACGCGCCCCAGTCTCCACCTCGGGGAGTACGGGCCCGTCGCCAAGGATCGACCCCACGGTTGATCCCTGCACCTATCCGCTTTCCCTACTCTGGGTGACGTGCAGCGCCTCTACGACTTCCTCCGCAGACACCCGACGGGCGTCGACACCTTCTGGGCCGTCGTCCTCCTCGGGTTCTCCCTGCTGTGGGTGGGGACGACCTACCCGGCGGTCGGGCAGCCCTTCGCCTTCGGGGCCGTCGCCGTACTCTTCTCCCTGGTCGTGGCCCTGCGCCGACGCGCCCCCGAGAAGATGCTGCTGCTGTCGGTCGCCCTCGGCACGGCCCAGCTCGCCCTCGGCCTGGAACCGTTCATGGCCGACTTCGCCATGCTCGTCATCGTCTTCACGGTCGCGGCGCACGACGGGCCCCGCTGGGCGTCCCGCCTCGCCCTCGTCGGCGGACTCAGTGCCTCCGCGCTCTCGCAGCTGCGCTGGAACACGGAGGGCATCGACTCCGTCGCGGCCCGGATCTTCTTCACGGTCATCATGACCGTGCCGTTCGCGCTCGCCTGGGTCCTCGGCGACTCGCTCCGCACCCGCCGCGCCTACTTCGCGCAGCTGGAGGAGCGGGCGTCCCGCCTGGAGCGGGAGCGCGAGGCCCAGGCCAAGGTCGCGGTCGCCGCCGAGCGGGCCCGGATCGCCCGCGAGCTGCACGACGTCGTCGCGCACAACGTGTCGGTGATGGTCGTCCAGGCCGACGGCGCCGCCTACGTCATGGACTCCTCACCCGAGACCGCCAAGCAGGCCCTGGAGACGATCTCCACCACGGGCCGGCAGGCCCTCGCCGAGATGCGCCGCCTCCTCGGCATCCTGCGCACCGGGGAGCACCAGGAGGCCGGCGAGTACGTGCCGCAGCCCGACGTGGGCCAGATCGAGGACCTCGTCGAGCAGGTCAGGAGCGCCGGTCTGGCCGTCGACTTCGCGATCGAGGGGAGCCCGCGCCCGCTGCCCAGCGGCGTCGAGCTCACGGCGTACCGGATCGTGCAGGAGGCGCTCACCAACACGCGCAAGCACGGCGGGCCCGACGTCGGCGCGAGTGTCCGGCTGGTCTACTTCGACGACGGTCTCGGGCTGCTCGTCGAGGACGACGGCCGTGGCGCTCCGCAGGAGATGTACGAGGACGGGGGCGCCGACGGGCGCGGTCATGGTCTGATCGGAATGCGCGAGCGGGTCGGCATGGTCGGCGGCACGCTGGACGCGGGGCCGCGTCCGGGCGGCGGGTTCCGCATCAGCGCGCTGCTCCCTCTCAAGCCCGCCCACTGACGAAGCCGTCCACTGACGAAGCCGCTCGAAGACGAAGCCCGCTCGACGAAGCCCGCTCACGGCGAAGCCCGCTCACAGACGACCTGTAAGGAACTGACCTCATGTCCATCCGCGTGATGCTCGTCGACGACCAGGTGCTGCTGCGCACCGGTTTCCGCATGGTGCTCGCCGCCCAGCCGGACATGGAGGTCGTGGCGGAGGCCGGCGACGGTGTGGAGGCGCTGGAGGTCCTGCGGTCCACGGCCGTGGACGTCGTCCTGATGGACGTGCGCATGCCGAAGCTGGACGGGGTGGAGACGACCCGGCGGATCTGCTCCCAGCCGGACGCGCCGAAGGTGCTGATCCTGACCACGTTCGACCTCGACGAGTACGCCTTCTCGGGGCTGAAAGCGGGCGCGAGCGGCTTCATGCTGAAGGACGTGCCGCCGGCGGAGCTGCTGGGCGCGATCCGCTCGGTGCACAGCGGTGACGCGGTGGTGGCGCCCTCGACGACCCGCCGACTGCTCGACCGCTTCTCGCCGATGCTGCCGTCCACGGGCAAGGAGACCCGGGCCGTCGACACGGCGCTCGCGCGGCTCACCGACCGGGAGCGCGAGGTGATGATGCTGGTCGCGCAGGGCCTGTCGAACGGCGAGATCGCCGCCCGGCTCGTCCTCTCGGAGGCGACGGTGAAGACCCACGTGGGCCGGATCCTGACCAAGCTGGGCCTGCGCGACCGGGTGCAGGTCGTGGTCCTGGCGTACGAGTCGGGCCTGGTCCGCGCGGGCGGCGGCACCGCGTAGCGCCTGCCCGGCGGATCAGGGTCGGACACCCCTAGCTAGGGGGCGTCTTGCCGATCACGCTGGACTAGCGCAGCACGCTTTCCAGGAAGTCGCTGCCGATCCTGGCGACGACCGTCACGTCGAGCTGGTGGAGCACGTACCGGCCGCGGCGCTGGGTGGTGATCAGGCCCGCCTTCTTCATGACCGCGAGGTGCCGGGAGACCTCGGGGGCGGAGATGTTGTAGGCGTCGGCCAGCTCGCTCGTCGTGTTCGCGCTCCGGGCCAGGCTGCGGCAGAGCCGCATCCGCATGGGGTGGGAGAGGGCCTCAAGGCGCAGGGTGACCGCCTCGGTCGCGGCGGCGCCGCCGAGGTCGCGGGTGGGCACGGGGTACTGGACGACCGGCTGCCAGCCGGGCGCGTGCAGCGCGAAGAGGTGCGGCCAGCCGAAGGCGGTCGGCAGGAACGTCACGCCCGAGCCCTCGGCGCTCGTCCGCCCCTGGACCAGCTTGTCGACGACGATCCGGGAACCCCGCTCGTCCTCCTCCAGGACCATCGCGGCCGAGGCGGCGGAGACGGCCTCGCCCAGCCCCTTGTGGCGCATCAGCTCCGTCTTGTGGCGGGCGTCGGCGGCGAGCTGCACGCCGACGCGACGCCAGGTGTCGGCGAAGAAGGCCTCGTCGCAGTCCTCCAGGAGCCGCCGGATCCACGCGCGCGTGCCGGGCGGGTCGGCCAGCATCCGCTCCACGAAGGCGACCTGCCGGGGCCCGCGCGCGGTGGCCAGATCGAGGGCGCGGCGGCGCATCGGCTCGTCGACGAGCGGGGAGGGGGCGCCGTGCTTGTACTTGCTGTTGCAGGAGATCTCCAGGGCCGAGCCCACGAACTTCTCGTCGTCCATGCGGTCGAGGTCGTCCAGCTCCTCCGCGAGGGTCTCCCGTGGTTGTGCCGGCAGCAGGATGTCCGAGCGGGTGGCGTTCCACATGAAGTCGGCCTCGAGGAGCCGGTCCGCGAGCTCGGGCTTGAGGGCGGCGGCGGTCGTGGTCGTCCAGGCGTGGAGCCGCGGGTGGTGCGCGGGCTCGGAGAGGGCATGCAGGGCGGCGCCCAGTTCGGCCAGGGGCGAGGGGCAGAAGACGATGCGCTCCTGCGGCAGTCCGGTGATGTCGATCGTCACGCTCACGCCCCCATGGTGCGGGGTGCGGCGGGGGTGGTGTCGCGCCGTTTGACGAGGGCCGTCAATCGACGCGCAGGACGGCCCGTGGCACCGTTTGACGAGGGCCGTCAATCGACGCGCCGGACCGTGGTGGCGCGGCGCACGGTGGGGTCATGAACGCCCTGCATCAGTACCTCTTCGACACGTACCGCGCCGAGCAGCTCGGCGAGCCGCTGCCACCGGCGCCCGGCACCCACGACGTCGCCGTCCTGCGGGCGATCGCCGACCGCCGCCGCTTCGAGCGGGTCCTCGCGGGCCGCCTGGCGCGCGGCGGCCCGAGGACGGCCCTGCGCCGGTGGCTGCGCCCCCTGTGAGGCCCGTACGGCGGCCTCAGCCCTCGATCCGGGCCAGGAAGTCCCGTACCGCCTCCTTCACGTCCTCGGCCGTCCACTCGAGACCGTGCCCCGCCACGGTGCACTCGGTCTTGGCGACCCCCGGCGGGCCACCGGCGCCGGGGGAGAACCAGCGGCGGAAGAGGACGGTTCCGGTGGCCTCGGCCTGCGCGACGGACGCGGCGGTGAGGGCCTCGGGGGCGTACGGGAGCCAGACCTGGAACTGGTGGGTGTGCGGGACCTCCGGGTGGACCCGGAACCAGCCCACGCCCGCCTCCGAGAGAGCCTCCCGCAGCGCTTCGGTCACCACGCGCGCGTGCGCCACGTACGAGGGCAGCCGGGGCAGCTCGACGTCCATGCCGCGGAGCGCGGAGAGCGCCGCCGGGTACTGCTGGAAGACGAGCCCTCCGTACCGGTGCCGCCAGATCCGTGCCTCCTCCATGACGTCCTCGGGGCCTGCGAGCACGGCCCCGGACATGCCGCCGAGGGACTTGTAGAACGAGACGTACACGCTGTCGGCGAGCCCGGCGATCTCCGCCAGCCCGCGGCCGAAACGCGTCGTGCACTCCCACAGGCGCGCGCCGTCGAAGTGGACCACCGCGTCCCGCTCCCGGGCCGCCTCGACGACGTCCGTCAGCTCTTCCCAGGACGGCAGGACGAAGCCGGCGTCGCGCAGCGGCAGCTCCAGCATCAGCGTCCCGAAGGGCTCCGGGTGGTCCCGTACCTCCTCGGCGGTCGGCAGCCTCGGGGCGTCGGTCGGGTGGACCGTACGGAGCCCGGAGACGGTCCCGAGCGCCCCGCCCTCGTGGACCTCGGGGTGGGCGAGCGGGTGGAGGGCGACGACGGGGTTGCCGGTGCGCCCGGCCCAGCAGCGCAGCGCGACCTGCTGGGCCATGGTGCCGGTCGGGAAGAAGACGGCGGCGGCCAGTCCGAGCTCCTCGGCGACGCGCCGCTCGACCTCCTCCACGAGGTCGGTGCCGTACATGTCGACGGGGGCGTCCCCGTGCCCCGCGAGGTCCGCCCAGTCGGCGAGCTCGCGCAGCCGCTGTCCGGCCGTCCCGTCGACGGAGGTGTGCCACAGCTTCCGCTCGGCGCCTCCCCAGAGCTTCGCCCGGTACAGCCGGGCGGCTTCCTCGTCTGCGGGATCCTTGTCCACAACCGTCTCCGCCATTTCCACGTCCATGGGTCGATCATCACACCGCCGCCCACACCCTGTGGACAGCCACGGAGCAGCGCGAAACGCTGGCGTAGCATGACCAGAAATCGTCCGGTACCCGCCGAGGACTGGAACGGAAGGCCGTCCCCACCGTGAACGCACCAGCAGCGCCAGAGCCCCGAGCCACGGAGCCCCGCCCCGAGGACCGTCCCGCCCGGCTCACCGTCGGAGTCGTCGGCGCGGGCCGCGTGGGCCCCGCCCTCGCCGCCTCGCTCCGGCTCGCGGGCCACCACCCCGTCGCCGTCTCGGCGGTCTCCGACCGCTCCCGGCGCCGCGCCGCCGAGCTCCTGCCCGACGTGCCGGTCGTCGAGCCCGCCCGCGTCCTCGCCCTCGCCGACCTGGTCCTGCTGACGGTCCCGGACGACGCGCTGCCGGGTCTCGTCGAGGGCCTCGCCGACACCGGGGCCGTACGGCCGGGGCAGCTGCTCGTCCACACCTCCGGGCGGTACGGCGTACGGGTCCTCGACCCCGCCCGCCGAGCCGGCGCCCTCCCGCTCGCCCTGCACCCCGCCATGACCTTCACCGGCACCGCCGTGGACGTCCAGCGGCTCGCCGGCTGCTCCTTCGGGGTGACCGCGCCCGAGGAGCTGCGGCTCGCGGCCGAGGCCCTGGTCATCGAGATGGGCGGCGAGCCCGAGTGGATCGCCGAGGACGCCCGCCCGCTCTACCACGCGGCCCTGGCCCTCGGCGCGAACCACCTGGTCACCCTGGTGGCCCAGTCGATGGAGCTGCTCCGCAAGGCCGGCGTCGCCGCGCCCGACCGGATGCTGGGCCCGCTCCTCGGCGCGGCCCTGGACAACGCCCTGCGGTCCGGAGACGCGGCCCTCACCGGCCCCGTAGCGCGCGGTGACGCCGGCACGGTCGCCGCCCACGTCGCGGAGCTGCGCAAGCACGCGCCCGGCACCGTCGCCGGCTATCTGGCGATGGCCCGCACGACCGCCGACCGGGCGCTCGCGCACGGGCTGCTCAAGCCCGAGCTGGCCGAGGACCTGCTCGGCGTGCTCGCCGCCGACACCACCGCCACCGCCGACGGGCCGCAAGGAGACGACCGATGACCCTGTTCGCCCGCAAGAGCGCCGGGAGCGCCGGGAGCGGCAAGAGCGGCCGGCCGGTCCGCTACGAGCCGGCCGAACTCGTCCCCACGGTGGAGGACCTGGAGTACGCGGCCGCCCACTGGGGCGTGTCCGCCCCAACCGCCGTCGTCATGACCATGGGCGCCCTCCACGACGGCCACGCCACCCTGATCCGTACGGCACGCGAGCGCGTCGGCGCGAAGGGCTTCGTCGTCGTCACCGTCTTCGTCAACCCCCTCCAGTTCGGCGCGGGCGAGGACCTCGACCGCTACCCCCGCACCCTTGAGGCCGACCTGGAGCTGGCCTTCGACGCCGGCGCGAGCGTCGTCTTCGCGCCCTCCGTCGACGAGGTCTACCCGGGCGGCGAGCCCCAGGTCCGGATCACCGCCGGCCCCATGGGCGAGCGCCTCGAAGGCGCCTCCCGGCCCGGTCACTTCGACGGCATGCTGACCGTCGTCGCCAAGCTCCTCCACCTCACCTCGCCCGACCTGGCCTTCTTCGGCCAGAAGGACGCCCAGCAGCTGGCCCTGATCCGCCGCATGGCCCGCGACCTGAACTTCCCCGTCGAGATCGTCGGCGTGGAGACCGTCCGCGAGGACGACGGCCTCGCCCTCTCCAGCCGCAACCGCTACCTGTCGGCCGAGGAGCGCCGTACGGCCCTCGCGCTGTCCGGCGCGCTGTTCGCGGCCCGTGAGCGGCTCGCCGCCCAGGAGGCGCTGCGCGCGCGTGCCACCTCCCTGCCGGGCGCCCAGGGCCGGGCGGGGAACCGCGCGGAGGCGCTCTCGCGGCTCGGCGAGGCCCGGGCCGCCGCCGACGCCCACGCGGTCGCGCAGGCGGCCGAGGGCGGCGGCGCCGAGGCCGTCCGGGCCGCGGCCCGTGCCGTCCTCGACGACGCGGCGAAGGCCGAGCCGCCGCTCACCCTCGACTACCTGGCCCTCGTCGATCCGGCGGACTTCACCGAGGTCGCCGACGACCACGACGGCGAGGCGGTCCTCGCCGTCGCCGCGCGGGTGGGGACCACGCGGCTCATCGACAACATCCCCCTGACCTTCGGAGCCACCAAGTGACCGGAATACGGCTGCACGCGCCCGCACCGGGCTGGGCCATCGACGCCGATGTCGTCGTGGTCGGCTCCGGCGTCGCGGGCCTCACCGCCGCCCTGCGCTGTACGGCCGCAGGGCTCCGTACCGTCGTCGTCACCAAGGCCCGGCTCGACGACGGCTCCACCCGCTGGGCGCAGGGCGGCATCGCCGCCGCGCTCGGCGACGGCGACACCCCCGAGCAGCACCTCGACGACACCCTCGTCGCCGGTGCCGGTCTCTGCGACGAGGAGGCCGTGCGGCTGCTCGTCACCGAGGGCCCCGCCGCCGTCCGCCGTCTCATCGCGACCGGCGCCGACTTCGACAAGACCGCCGACGGCGAGATCGCCCTGACCCGCGAGGGCGGCCACCACCGCCGCCGGATCGCCCACGCCGGCGGCGACGCGACCGGCGCCGAGATCTCCCGCGCCCTCGTCGAGGCGATACGGGACCGGGGCGTGCGCACCATCGAGCACGCCCTCGTCCTGGACCTCCTGACGGACGCCGAGGGCCGTACGGCGGGCGTCACCCTGCACGTCATGGGCGAGGGGCAGCACGACGGCGTCGGAGCCGTCCACGCCCCCGCCGTGGTCCTCGCGACCGGCGGCATGGGCCAGGTCTTCTCCGCCACGACCAACCCGGCGGTCTCCACCGGCGACGGCGTCGCGCTCGCGCTGCGCGCCGGGGCCGAGGTCTCCGACCTGGAGTTCGTCCAGTTCCACCCGACGGTGCTCTTCCTCGGCGCCGACTCCGAGGGCCAGCAGCCGCTGGTCTCCGAGGCGGTCCGGGGCGAGGGCGCGTATCTGGTCGACGCCGACGGGGTCCGCTTCATGCTCGGGCAGCACGAGCTGGCCGAGCTCGCGCCCCGCGACATCGTCGCCAAGGCGATCATGCGCCGGATGCAGGAGCAGGGCACCGAGCACATGTACCTCGACGCCCGGCACTTCGGCGCCGAGATGTGGGCGGAGCGCTTCCCCACGATCCTGGCGGCCTGCCGCTCCCACGGCATCGACCCGGTGACCGGGCCGATCCCGGTCGCGCCCGCCGCGCACTACGCCTCCGGCGGCGTCCGCACGGACCTGCGCGGCCGGACGACGGTCCCGGGCCTGTACGCGTGCGGCGAGGTCGCCTGCACGGGCGTCCACGGCGCCAACCGGCTCGCCTCGAACTCGCTCCTGGAGGGCCTGGTCTTCGCCGAGCGGATCGCCGACGAGATCATCGAGGACCTGGGAGGAAACCTCGGAGCGGACCTCACGGGGAACCCCGGAGCGGCGGACCTCACGGGGAGCCTCGGAGCGGCGGACCCCACGGGGAAGCTCGGAGCAGGGGACCTCACGGGGAACCTCGGAGCGGTGGAGCCCACAGGGAACCTCGCCGGGGAGACCAAGGCCGCCGCCCCGCGCGTGCCCGGCGCCCCGGTGCCGCACCCGGCCCCGGTGACCCTGCCCCTGCCGGTGGCGGGCGCCCGGACCCGTATCCAGCGGGTCATGACGGCCGGCGCCGGCGTGCTCCGCTCCGAGCGCAGCCTGCGCGAGGCCGCCGAGGCCCTCGACGCCCTGCACAGCGACGCCCTGGCCGGCGGCACCGACGACACCAAGGCGGCCGAGCCCGGCGTGGAGTCCTGGGAGACCACCAACCTGCTGTGCGTCGCCCGGGTCCTGGTCGCCGCCGCCCGCCGCCGCGAGGAGACCCGCGGCTGCCACTGGCGCGAGGACCACCCCGACCGGGACGACGAGACCTGGCACCGCCACCTCGTCGTGCGCCTCACCCCGGAGCGGACGCTCGACGTCCGCACCACCGGGACCCCCGACTTCCCCCCGACCCTCGACGCCCCCAGGGAGCCGTAAGTGACCACGCCCGAGGAAGCCCGTCCCGAGCCCGTGGACGTCCCTCTGATCCAGATCAGCGCCCCCTCCGCCGCCCCCGAGGCCGGCGGCTGCGGCGACGGCTGTGCCTGCGGCGAGGGCGAGGAGTTCGAGTGCGGGCTCGACCCCGCGCTCGCCGAGCTCCTCGCGGACGCCGGCCTCGACCCCGTACAGGTCGAGGACATCGCCCATCTCGCGATCGCCGAGGACCTCGACGGCGGCGTGGACGTGACGACCGTGGCGACCGTCCCCGAGGACGCCGTCGCCACCGCCGACTTCACCGCCCGCGAGGCCGGTGTCGTGGCGGGCCTGCGGGTCGCCGAGGCCGTCCTGTCCATCGTGTGCGCGGACGAGTTCGAGGTCGAGCGGCACGTCGAGGACGGCGAGCGCGTCGAGGCGGGACAGACGCTCCTCAGCGTCACCGCCCGCACGCGCGACCTGCTCACCGGCGAGCGCAGCGCGCTCAACATCCTCTGCCGCCTCTCCGGCATCGCCACCGCCACGCGCGCGTGGGCGGACGCCCTGGAGGGCACGAAGGCCAAGGTCCGCGACACCCGCAAGACGACCCCGGGCCTGCGCGCCCTGGAGAAGTACGCGGTGCGCTGCGGCGGCGGCGTCAACCACCGCATGTCGCTCTCCGACGCGGCCCTGGTGAAGGACAACCACGTGGTGGCGGCCGGCGGCGTGGCCCAGGCCTTCAAGGCCGTACGGGAGCTGTTCCCCGAGGTCCCGATCGAGGTCGAGGTCGACACGCTGGACCAGGTCCACGAGGTCCTGGCCGCGGGCGCCGACCTGATCCTGCTCGACAACTTCACCCCGGCGGAGACGGAGGAGGCCGTCGCCCTCGTCGCAGGCCGTGCGGTCCTGGAGTCCTCGGGCCGGCTGACCCTGGAGAACGCGGCGGCCTACGCGGCGACCGGCGTCGACTACCTGGCGGTCGGCGGGCTCACCCACTCCTCCCCGATCCTCGACATCGGCCTCGACCTGCGCGAGGTGCGGGCCTGATGCTGCTCACCATCGACGTCGGCAACACGCACACGGTCCTCGGCCTCTTCGACGGCGAGGAGATCGTCGAGCACTGGCGGATCTCCACGGACCCGCGCAGGACGGCCGACGAGATGGCGGTCCTGCTCCAGGGCCTCATGGGCATGCACCCGCTGCTCGGCGTCGAGCTGAGCGACGGCATCGAGGGGATCGCCATCTGCGCGACGGTCCCCTCGGTGCTGCACGAGCTGCGCGAGGTGACTCGCCGGTACTACGGGGACGTGCCGGCGGTCCTGGTGGAGCCGGGCGTCAAGACGGGCGTCCCGGTCATCACCGACAACCCGAAGGAGGTCGGCGCGGACCGCGTGATCAACGCGGCCGCGGCGGTCGAGCTGTACGGCGGCCCGGCGATCGTCGTCGACTTCGGTACGGCGACGACGTACGACGCGGTCACCGCGCGCGGCGAGTACGCGGGCGGGGCGATCGCGCCGGGCATCGAGATCTCGGTCGAGGCGCTGGGCGTGAAGGGGGCCATGCTCCGCAAGATCGAGCTGGCCCGCCCGCGGAACGTGATCGGCAAGAACACGGTCGAGGCGATGCAGTCCGGCATCATCTACGGCTACGCGGGCCAGGTCGACGGCGTGGTCGCCCGGATGAAGCGCGAGCTCGTCGGCCCGCAGGGTGACCCCTCCGACGTGACGGTGATCGCGACGGGCGGACTGGCCCCGATGGTCCTCGGCGAGTCGGCGGAGATCGACGAGCACGAGCCCTGGCTGACCCTGATCGGCCTGCGCCTCGTCTACGAGCGGAACGTCTCCCGCATGTGAGGCCGGCGCCCGGCGCCGCGGCGACGGGCCGAGTGGCGACGGGCCGAGTGGCGACGGGCCGAGTGGCGATCGTTCCGGCGGCGATCATTCCGGCGCGCCGGAATGATCGCTAAGAGAAAATTGTCCGATTAGCGCGTATCGTCGGCCCATGCCCACGCCATACGGATCTCGCGGCGGCATGGCATTCAGTGCGGACGAGCTGCGTGTGCTCCGACGCGCCCTTGCCATCGCCCTCCACCCTGCCCCCCTCCAGGACGAGGACGTCCAGGACTGCCTGCGCCTGGCCGAATCCGTGGACGAGGCGGTACGCGAGGCCGGCCGGCTGCGCGCCTTCCTCCTCGACGACCTGGCCCGCTACCGCGAGGCCCTCCCCGGGGCGCTCACCGGCTATCTGCGGCTCCTCCGGGACGCCCTGGCCGCCGGGTACGACCCCGGGGTCGACGACCTCGCCGCCCTGCGCGCCCTGCGCCGCAACCCGGCCGCGGCCTCGCTGCTCGCCCGCTGTCAGATCCTCGCCGAGCGCTCCGTACGCGCCCGGCTCGCCCGGGTCTCCCAGGCGACGGGCTCCGTCGCCCCCGCTGTCCCCGTCGGTGCGGCGATCGCGCCCCGGGCGCGGCTGCTGGCCCTCCCGGGCGGGCTGGCGGCGGCCGGCGACCCGAAGCCGAACCCGCCGTCGGGCCCCACTCCCGGCGAGCGCCCGGTGCCCAAGCCCTCCGAGGTGTTCCCGCCGCGCCGGCGGCCCGTCCCGCCGCCCCCGCCAGAGGAGCGGGTCGCCGGATAGCTACTCTGGACGCCATGGACTACGTATCCGCGCTCCTGCCCCCCGTCGTGATGGCCGCCTTCTTCATCGGCCTCGTCGTCACGATCGTCAAGAGCCAGGGCGGCCCGAACAAGGCCAAGGAGGACGCGGTCGTCGACGCCGCGATCGCCCGCGCCGAGGCCACCCGCCAGGCGGAGGGCTCCGCCTAGACCCCGCCGAGGCGGAGGGCCGCCTGAGCCCCCGTCGAGGGACCCCGCACCACCGGGACGTGCGACCTTTCGAGGTCGCGCGTCCTTTTTGTTGCGTTTCTCCATGTAAATAGCCGCTTATCAACCCTTTGCGAACTATGGTGGCACTGTGCCCCGCCCATTGGGAGACCTTGAGGACGCCGTCATGACGCGCGTCTGGCAATGGAACCGCCCGGTGACCGTCCGGGAAGTTCTGGAAGACCTCCAGCAGGAACGGTCCATCGCCTACACCACCGTCATGACCGTCATGGACAATCTCCATCAGAAGGGCTGGGTGCGCAGGGAAGTCGACGGCCGCGCCTATCGATATACGGCGGTCTCCACCAGGGCCGCTTACTCGGCCGCGCTGATGAACGAGGCCTGGGCCCAGAGCGACAACCCGGCCGCCGCCCTCGTCGCCTTCTTCGGGATGATGTCGCAGGACCAGCGCGAGGCGCTGAACGACGCCATCCGTATCGTCCAGCGAGACAACCCCCTTCCCGCCCCGCCCGAAGAGGCCGTGGGCGACAAGGGCGCCGAAGGATCCGAGGGCCGGGAGCGATAGCGTCCCCCCATGTCGCCGTCTGCTTCCCCGGCCGCTTCCGCGGCCTCAGCCAAAGCCGTCACCGTACGCAGGGCCCGCACCAGCGATGTCGCCGCGGTCCGCCGTCTCGTCGATCCTTTCGTCCAGCGCGGCATCCTTCTCGACAAGGCGACCGTGACTCTTTACGAGTCCATCCAGGAGTTCTGGGTCGCGGAACGCGACGAGGACGCCACGGTCGTCGGTTGCGGCGCTCTGCACGTCATGTGGGAAGACCTCGCGGAAGTCCGCACACTCGCCGTCGATCCCGAGTTCAAGGGAGCCGGCGTAGGACATCAGGTACTGGGCAAGTTGTTGCAGACCGCCCGATGGCTCGGGGTGCGGCGCGTATTCTGCCTGACCTTCGAAGTCGACTTCTTCGCGAAGCACGGCTTCGTCGAGATCGGCGAGACCCCGGTCGACGGAGATGTCTACAGCGAGCTCCTCCGTTCCTATGACGAGGGCGTCGCCGAGTTCCTCGGTCTCGAACGAGTGAAGCCGAACACCTTGGGCAACAGCCGCATGCTTCTGCACCTGTGACCCGGAACCCCGCGGCGATCCCGAACCCATCGTCAAGCGATCCCGAACCGGATCCCTATGTCCGAATCGCGCATGTTTCCCGTGCCGTCGGGGTTCTGAACCTCTCCCAGGGGTTTGTGTTTTTCCGGGAAAAGCGGTTTCCTTTCCGCGTACTGCATTTTCGATGAAAGGAAATCCGGTGGCACAGAAGGTTCAGGTCCTTCTTGTCGACGACCTCGACGGCGTCGAGGCGGACGAGACGGTGACGTTCGCGCTGGACGGCAAGACCTACGAGATCGATCTCACCACCGCAAACGCGGAAAAGCTCCGCGGCCTGCTCGAGCCGTACACCGCGGGCGGTCGTCGCACCGGTGGCCGCACCACGGGTGGACGTGGCAAGGGCCGTGTGGCGGCCGGTAGCCCCGACACCGCGAAGATCCGCGCGTGGGCCAAGGAGAACGGCTACGACGTGAACGACCGCGGTCGTGTGCCCGCCACCGTCAAGGCGGCCTACGAGGACGCGAACCGCTGAGGCGGCCGCTGCTGAGGCGCCGGGCCGCCGGTCCGGGCACTCAGCAGCCGCACCCGGTGGCACTCCGCGGCGGCGGCGGCCACGAGCCGCACCAGGGAAGGGGCGTCCGCACCGCCCCAGGGCGCGGACCGCAGGGCCGGAAGCGAGGTCTCGACCTCACGCCCCGGCACGGGCGCCCGCAGCCAGAGCGCCGGACCCGGCGCGCCGGAACCGCCCCGCCCCGGGGGGAGGGGCGCGGTCATCCGGCCGTCGGTGCCCAGCATCGCGAGATCCAGCGAGATCCCGCCCCATTCGAGCCAGTCGAGCAGCCCAGGCAGCTCCTCCGCGCTCCCCGCGGCCACGAGCAGCCGCATCCGGCGGCCCATGAGGGCCACCGGCCCAGTCGCCGCGCCCATCCTGCGCAGCACCCCACGGCCGGCCGTGGCGGGCAGCTCAAGGACGTCGAAGCGCAGCCCCGTGACCAGCTGCACCGGGGGACCGGCCACCGCCGCCCAGCCGAGCTCGTGCTCGTACCACCGCACCAGACCACTGTCGCCGTGGCCGGGGCCGATGCCGTCGCGGACGCCATCGCCGTCGAGCGGCGAGCGGGGAAACGGGACGGTGAAGGGCATGCCCTGCGCAACTCCCGCGAAGCCCTCTTGGTTACGCCGGGGCCTCGTCCGCGCTCGCACGTGCCTCGATCCCGGCTCGTACGTGCCTCGATCCCGGCTCGCTCGCGCCTCACTCGCGCCACATCCGCGGTGACGTACGGTCCCGATCCGGATGCGCAAGGTGTCCGTGATGGGGCGTACGGGCGCATTCGGCAGCGCAAGGGTGTTCGCTGGTAGCGGAGGGAACCGGGGTGCGCCGCATGGAGTGTCAGTGCTTACGGGTAAGACATTCCTAGTGGAGTGGGGTGACTCGCGGGCTTCGGCGTCTCACGTTCGCCATCGGCGTACTCAAGGCGCGGGTAACTACTTGGCCTGCGGGAACATCGTCTCGCACCATCGGGTTGGAGCATTTGTCGGTTGTTCGGCGGCAGGTCTCCCCGCGGAAGAGGGGTGATCCGGACGGATGTCGGCAGTTGGAATGAGCGGTCCCCGCTTGCGGGACTAAGCTGCGGAAGGACAGGGAGGGGATCGACCCCTAACTGACTGACCGCTCTGAGGAGCGATTAACGATGTTCGAGAGGTTCACCGACCGCGCGCGGCGGGTTGTCGTCCTGGCTCAGGAAGAAGCCCGGATGCTCAACCACAACTACATCGGCACCGAGCACATCCTTCTGGGCCTTATCCACGAGGGTGAGGGTGTCGCCGCTAAGGCCCTGGAGAGCCTCGGGATTTCGCTCGAGGCGGTCCGCCAGCAGGTGGAGGAGATCATCGGACAGGGGCAGCAGGCCCCGTCCGGGCACATCCCCTTCACTCCTCGTGCCAAGAAGGTCCTGGAGCTCTCGCTCCGCGAGGCACTCCAGCTCGGCCACAACTACATCGGCACCGAGCACATCCTGCTCGGCCTGATCCGCGAGGGCGAGGGCGTCGCCGCCCAGGTCCTCGTGAAGCTGGGCGCCGACCTCAACCGGGTGCGGCAGCAGGTCATCCAGCTGCTCTCCGGCTACCAGGGCAAGGAAGCCGCCACGGCCGGCGGCCCTGCCGAGGGCACCCCCTCGACGTCCCTGGTCCTCGACCAGTTCGGCCGGAACCTCACCCAGGCGGCCCGCGAATCCAAGCTCGACCCGGTCATCGGGCGCGAGAAGGAGATCGAGCGGGTCATGCAGGTGCTGTCCCGCCGTACGAAGAACAACCCGGTCCTCATCGGCGAGCCCGGCGTCGGCAAGACCGCCGTCGTCGAAGGCCTGGCGCAGGCCATCGTCAAGGGCGAGGTGCCCGAGACCCTCAAGGACAAGCACCTCTACACCCTGGACCTCGGCGCGCTGGTCGCCGGCTCCCGCTACCGCGGTGACTTCGAGGAGCGCCTGAAGAAGGTCCTCAAGGAGATCCGCACCCGCGGCGACATCATCCTGTTCATCGACGAGCTCCACACCCTCGTGGGTGCGGGTGCCGCCGAGGGCGCGATCGACGCCGCCAGCATCCTCAAGCCGATGCTGGCCCGTGGTGAGCTCCAGACGATCGGTGCCACGACGCTCGACGAGTACCGGAAGTACCTGGAGAAGGACGCGGCCCTCGAGCGCCGCTTCCAGCCCATCCAGGTCGCCGAGCCGTCGCTGCCGCACACCATCGAGATCCTCAAGGGTCTCCGCGACCGGTACGAGGCCCACCACCGGGTCTCCATCACCGACGAGGCCCTCGTCCAGGCCGCGACCCTGGCCGACCGGTACATCTCGGACCGCTTCCTCCCGGACAAGGCGATCGACCTGATCGACGAGGCCGGCTCCCGGATGCGCATCCGCCGGATGACCGCGCCGCCGGACCTCCGCGAGTTCGACGAGAAGATCGCCGGCGTCCGCCGGGACAAGGAGTCCGCGATCGACTCGCAGGACTTCGAGAAGGCCGCCTCTCTCCGTGACAAGGAGAAGCAGCTCCTCGCCGCGAAGGCCAAGCGGGAGAAGGAGTGGAAGGCCGGCGACATGGACGTCGTCGCCGAGGTCGACGGCGAGCTGATCGCCGAGGTCCTCGCGACCGCCACCGGCATCCCGGTCTTCAAGCTGACCGAGGAGGAGTCCAGCCGCCTGCTCCGCATGGAGGACGAGCTCCACAAGCGCGTCATCGGCCAGAAGGACGCCGTCATCGGCCTCTCCCGGGCGATCCGTCGTACGCGAGCCGGTCTGAAGGACCCGAAGCGCCCCGGTGGCTCGTTCATCTTCGCCGGTCCGTCCGGTGTCGGTAAGACCGAGCTTTCGAAGGCCCTCGCCGAATTCCTCTTCGGCGACGAGGACGCGATGATCTCCCTCGACATGTCGGAGTTCAGCGAGAAGCACACGGTTTCCCGCCTCTTCGGTTCGCCGCCCGGATACGTCGGCTACGAAGAGGGCGGCCAGCTCACCGAGAAGGTGCGCCGCAAGCCGTTCTCCGTCGTGCTCTTCGACGAGGTCGAGAAGGCCCACCCCGATATCTTCAATTCCCTTCTCCAGATCCTGGAGGACGGTCGCCTGACCGACTCCCAGGGCCGGGTCGTGGACTTCAAGAACACGGTCATCATCATGACGACCAACCTCGGGACCAGGGACATCTCGAAGGGCTTCAACCTCGGCTTCGCGGCCCAGGGCGACACGAAGTCCAACTACGAGCGGATGAAGGCGAAGGTCAGCGACGAGCTGAAGCAGCACTTCCGCCCCGAGTTCCTCAACCGTGTGGACGACATCATCGTCTTCCCGCAGCTGACGCAGGACGACATCCTCCAGATCGTCGACCTGATGATCGGCCGCGTGGACGAGCGACTCAAGGACCGGGACATGGGCATCGAGCTCTCCCAGTCCGCGAAGGAGCTGCTCGCCAAGAAGGGCTACGACCCCGTGATGGGCGCCCGGCCGCTGCGCCGGACGATCCAGCGCGAGATCGAGGACACGCTGTCGGAGAAGATCCTCTTCGGCGAGCTGCGCCCCGGTCACATCGTGGTCGTGGACACGGAGGGCGAGGGCGAGGAGCGCACGTTCACCTTCCGCGGCGAGGAGAAGTCGGCCCTGCCGGACGCCCCGCCGATCGAGGCCACGGGCGGCACCGGCCCGAACCTCTCGAAGGACGCGTAACGCTTCCGCTGAGCCGGTAGCACCGAAGGGGCGGCCCCGGAACCATCACGGTTCCGGGGCCGCCCCTTTGCGCGTACTCAGGTGAGTACGCGCACCGTGGGCGCGAGGTGCTCGGTGCCCGTCAGACGCAGGTCGTCGGCGTGGAGCTCGGTCAGACCCGCCAACCCCGCCAGCGGGGTCACGTCCACCTCACTCCCCGGGTCGGAGAAGAGCGCCAACACCTGGAGTCCGGGAAAGGCCCGCACAGCCTGCTCGAACCGCGGCGACTCGTCGTGGGCGGAGACCACGATCTCGCTGATCCATGGGAGGACGACATCCTCCGGGAGCTCTTCGAGATCCACGGACGCGACGGCGAGCTGCCGGAGCTGTGTCAGCAGCGTCAGCTCTCGCCAGTCGTACGCGGTGACCGCGTGGGCGTCCCAGAGGGTGAGCTGGCGGAGATGGGAGGCGTGGCGCAGACCCTTGATGCCTTCCGCCGGCCAGCCGCCGAAGGAGAGTCTCCGCAGGGGCGCCCTGGAGGGGAGGCCGCTCAGGGGCCAGAACAGGCCATCGGGGAACTCCAGGGCCAGTTCTTCGAGCCGGGTGAGGCCGACGAGCGCGGTGAGGTCGGGGTCGTTGCCCTCGCGCGCCAGGAACAGCATGCGCGGGTCGCAGGCGGCCAGGAGCTCGTCCAGCGCCCGGCCCGAGACGCCGTCGCCGATCTCCAGCCGGTCCGGGGCGATGCCGAGCCGCAGCAGCTCGGCCGCCTGGTCGTCGTGCAGGACGGTGAAGTGGAGATCGGTCGGGTCGATGACGGCGATGACCGCCTCGGCGTACGCGAGGGTGTCGAAGCGCTGCCATCCCCAGACGAGCTGGGCGCGGACGTCCAGCGTGGATCCGCGGGCGAAGCGGGCCAGGTAGGGGATGGCGGCGTCCGAGGGGATGTGCGTCGCGGTGGTCACCGCCAAGAGGGCGTTTAATTCGCTCAGCCCCTCCGGGCCGGGGAGCAGGTCCAGCACCATGCGGCCCGCCGTCGCCAGCTCGCGGGCCTCGTCGGGCGTGCGGGGCGGGACCAGTTCCGCCGCCCGGGACAGGACTTGTTCCCGTACCTCCGGTGTCACCTCGGTCGCGTGGTTCAGCGCGGTCGCCGCCAGGATCAGGAGGCGGAGCTGGTCCCGGCGGTCCTCGGCGGCGTCCGCCGCCTTCAGGAGCTCGCGGAGGATCTCCGCGCACTCGTGGGGGCGGGCGTGGCCCACCGCCATGCGGATGACGTCCTCCCAGGTGTCGTCCGTGGCGTGCTGGATCAGGACGCCGATGTCCCAGACGTCCACCAGGGCCTTGGCGGCCAGGTAGTCCTGGAAGGTGCGGTGGACGAAGTCGACGGTGTCGGTGGTCGGCTCGCGCAGCAGGCCGCTGCGGTGGAGGAGGTGGGCGAAGACCCGGTCCGGGGCGTAGGCGGACGCCTCGACCATGGCGGGGACGGCCTCCGCGATGACCGACTCGGCGTGGGCGCGGTCCATCTGGAGCCGGCCGTTCCGGGTGAGCCAGTAGGCGAGCCGCTGGACCAGCTGGATCTGCGGGGCCGCGTCGAGATCGATCCCGTACGGGTTCCCCATGCCCCGCTCCCGGTCGCGGCGGGACAGGAGCATCGACAGCGCGGACTCGTAGAGCGCCTTGCGGCCCCGGGGCAGATAGCCGCGCCGGTCGAGGTGCAGGGCGCAGACGAGGCCGCACATCAGGGGGTTGGTGGCGAGCTGGGCGACGTGTTCGGTGGCGCGGAGCGCGTCGAGGAGCTGCTGCTCGTACGGCTCCGCCCCGGGCCCGGCGGCCTGGTGCCAGCGGCGTACGAAGGTGGCGACCTCGGTGCGGGACATGGGGGAGAGGGTCAGGTCGGTGAAGCCGTCCCGGGCCAGCCAGTCGTTGTCCACGGCGGTGGGGCGGGCGGTCACGAGCCAGCGGTTGCCCTCGTACGCGCTGAGCAGGTCGCGGAGCCACTCACGGGCCCGGCCGCGCTCGGTCTCGGGGATCTCGTCGATGCCGTCGACGAGGACCAGGCCCCGCCCGGCGGCCAGGACCCGGTCGGCCCAGCCCTCGGGGGCGGTGAGCGGGCAGCCGGCGGCGGAGAGGAAGCGGTCGGGGCCCGGGAGCCGCTCGCCGTGGCGGGTGAGCGTGCGCAGGGGGAGGACGAAGGGGATGCGGCCGTAGAGGTACGCCATGCCGTCCGCGCGGTCGTCCGAGGCGGCGGCGACGGTCAGCCACTGGACGAGGGTGGTCTTGCCCGAACCGGCCAGGCCCCGTAGGAGGACCTTGTCGTGGCGGGCGAGGGCATGGTCGGCACGGAGGTGGGTCTTGGCGAGTTCCTGCCGTACGGGAGCGGGCGTGGCCGGCTCGGCGGGTCCCGCCGCCTCAAGGGACAGGTACGCCACGTCCAGCGGCCACTCCTTCGCCGAGTGGTGCAGATCGATGCCGTAGATCGTCAGGCTGCCGTGCTTCTTCGCCAGGTGCCCCAGGTACCGCCGCTCGAACTCCGCGTGCCGGACGTCGACGTGCGGCGTGCGGGCGAGGACGGCGTCCACCTTCGCGATCAGCTCCGCCTGCCCCCGGGTCTGCTCCACCAGGCTGCGGGCGACGAACGTCGAGCGCTGGGTGAAGAACTCCAGGAGGTGGAGGGAGGCCCACTCGGTCATGGAGTCCAGGTAGAGGACGGAGTCGGTGGAGAGGCCGTCGGGGGCCGGGGCAGCCGCCCGCAGTCGGCGGGCGAGGGTGCGGTGGCCGAGGCGGACCGCCTGGACGTCGTCCATGTCGAGGTCGCCGAGGGCGAGGAGGGTCGTCCCCAGGGTGTGGGCGACGGCCTCGGTCTCGTCGGCCGGGAACGGCGCTTCGCCGGGCCCGCCGCCCGAGCGCTCGACGAGGGCGGTGGCGAGCTTCCGGACGTCCTTCTCCGTGAGGGTGCGCTTCTCACCGCGGAAGGAGACCAGGGAGGAGAGCCGGATGGCACGGGCCCCACCGGTGAGCCCGGCCCCTGGACCGTCACTGACCAGCAGTTTCTTCAGCAATGGGCTGATCGCTGCCGAAGCGAGACGGGTGCCGATGAGTGCCGGTTCCATGTCTGTCCCCCTGAAGATCACCGAATCCGCCAGCGTAGTGCTGGACGGCCTTTCCGATCGCTCGGTTGCGTGACCCAGGTCCCATTCACCGTCGGCGCCGGGTGACAAGGCGCACAGGCGTTTTGGCGGGTACTAACCGGAATAGTGGCGACCTTTAGGTGGGATTCGGGACGTTCAGTGATCAATTATCGGGACTTTGGTCCCAGAGGGTCCCGAACCGGGCGGTGTACGGCCTTTCGGGCAGTTTCGGCCCCCTGTCACATGCGGTTGAACCGTTTCCCTTGTGGCGGTATGTCCGGTTTCAGGAGTTGAAGTCAAGGGCGTCAAGGGTCGATCTCCCCCGGAGATCGCTACGACGCTATGTCGTAGATGGGGTGTTTTGGGCTGGGCGGGGGTCCGGGTTACCAAGGATGAGCAAGCCCGGCGCCACGCACCGTTCGCGTCGGGTCCCGTTCTTCCCCGGAGGTTTTCCCCCGTATGTCGAAGCGCGTTATGAACCCCGCCGCCCGTGTCACCGCCGTCGCTCTCACCGTCGCCGGTCTGGGAGCGTCGCTGGTGGCCGGGGCAGGGTCCGCCTTCGCCGCCGAGGGCAAGGCCGTCGCCCCGGTCGCCGCGACCGCGTCCGCCGCCGTCGCGGCCCAGGCCGAGGCCCAGGCGCACGTCGCCGCCCAGGTGAAGGCCGCCGCCGCGAAGGCCGCCACGGCCAAGGCGGCCACCGCCAAGGCCGTCGCCGTGAAGGCGACCCCGGTGAAGGCCGCCAAGAAGGCGACCCCGTCCTGGGTCAAGCCGGTCACCTCGTACACCCTCTCGGCCAGCTACAACCAGGGCGGCGCCATGTGGGCCCACAAGCACTCCGGCCAGGACTTCGCCGTCCCGACCGGCACCCCGGTCAAGGCCGCGGGCTCGGGCACCGTCGTGAAGGCCGGCCCGAACGGCGGCGGTGACGGCCCCGCGTACGGCAACGCGATCGTCGTCAAGCACGCCAACGGCACGTACTCGCAGTACGCCCACCTGTCGAAGATCAAGGTGAACGTCGGCCAGAAGGTCGCCGCCGGCCAGCAGATCGCCCTCTCGGGTAACACCGGCAACTCCTCCGGCCCGCACCTGCACTTCGAGATCCGCACGACCCCGAACTACGGCTCCTCCGTGAACCCGGCCGCCTTCCTGCGGTCCCACGGCGTGAGCATCTGATCCGGCTGACGGACTCCCGCTACTTGGCCCCGTGGGCCTGGTTCAGCAGATCGAGGGCGACCTCGAGGACGGCTTCGCGCTTGTCCTCGGAGTCGCCCTCGACGTTGTCCATGAAGAACATCCCCGCGTGCAGGGTGAAGATCGCGCTCACGCAGCGGACCCGGTCGCGCACGGTGAAGTCGGGCTCCTGGATCAGACCGCTCAGTTCGAGCATCCGCTCCTTGAAGGTCAGGCCGATGCTCAGCTCGCGGACGGCCGCCTGGTTCTCCTGCATGAAGCGGAACAGCGGATACGCGCTGATCAGGGACTCCTGGTAGCGGCGCAGGATCTCCTCCCTGACCTCCAGCGTCCGTGGCTGCTCCCGTGCCCACTCGATCAGCTCGTCCACGGGCCGGGTGAGGTCCTGGAAGATGCTGATGATGATGTCTTCCTTGGTCTTGAAGTGGTAGTAGAGCGCGGCCTTGGTGACATCGAGGTGCTCGGCGATCTCGCGCAGCGAGGTCTTCTCGTAGCCCTGCTCGGCGAAGAGTTCGAGGGCCACGTCCTGGATGCGCTGGCGGGTGTTGCCTCGTGCCTGGGCCATGACTGCTCTCGCTCTCCGACTTTTACTTACTTGACGACCGGCAAGTTACGGGTCTACCGTCCCCATCATAGTAACTAGCCGGGCGGCAAGTAAGGGGATGGCGATGGCGACCGACGGGACAGTGCGAGCAGTCGAGGAGAAGGCACCGCCGGCGCGCAGCGTCCGCGTCGTCCTCCTCGCCCTGATGATCGCGATGCTGCTCGCGATGCTGGACAACATGATCATCGGCACCGCGATGCCGACGATCGTCGGCGAGCTCGGCGGCCTGGAGCACCTCTCCTGGGTCGTCACCGCCTACACCCTGGCCACCGCCGCCTCCACGCCCCTCTGGGGCAAGGTCGGCGACATGTTCGGCCGCAAGGGCGTCTTCCTCACCTCGATCGTGATCTTCCTGATCGGCTCGGCGCTCAGCGGCATGGCCCAGGACATGGGCCAGCTCATCGGCTTCCGCACGATCCAGGGCCTCGGCGCCGGCGGCCTCATGGTCGGCGTCATGGCCATCATCGGCGACCTGATCCCGCCCCGCGAGCGCGGCAAGTACCAGGGCATGATGGCCGGCGTCATGGCCCTCGCCATGATCGGCGGACCGCTCGTCGGCGGCACCATCACCGACCACTGGGGCTGGCGTTGGTCCTTCTACATCAACCTGCCGCTCGGCGCCGTCGCCCTCGCCATGGTCACCACCGTCCTGCACCTGCCGAAGAAGCAGCGCGCCACGGGCACCCGGATCGACTTCCTCGGCGCCGCGCTGCTGACCGTCGGCATCACCGCGATCGTCCTCGTCACCACCTGGGGCGGTACGGAGTACGCCTGGGGCTCGGCCACGATCGTCGGCCTCACGGTCGCCGGACTCGCCTCCCTCGCGGCCTTCCTGTGGGTGGAGACCAGGGCCGAGGACCCGATCGTGCCGCTGCACATCTTCCGCAGCCGCAACTTCACCCTGATGTCCCTGATCGGCTTCATCACCGGCTTCGTGATGTTCGGCGCGGTCCTCTACCTGCCGATCTTCCAGCAGTCCGTCCAGGGCGCGTCGGCGACCAACTCCGGCCTCCTGCTCCTGCCGATGCTGCTGGCCATGATGATCGTCTCGCTCCTCGTCGGCCGGTTCACCACCAGCACCGGCAAGTACAAGATCTTCCCGATCGTCGGCGGCGTCCTCATGACGGCCGGCCTCTTCCTGCTCGCCACGATGGACACCGGCACCTCGCGGCTGACCTCCGGTGTCTACATGGCCGTCCTCGGCGCCGGCATGGGCTTCCTCATGCAGATCACCATGCTCGTCGCGCAGAACAGCGTCGAGATGAAGGACATGGGCGTCGCCTCGTCCTCCACCACCCTCTTCCGGACGCTCGGCTCCTCCTTCGGCGTCGCGATCATGGGCGCGCTCTTCACGAGCCGCGTCCAGGACGAGATGGCGGCGCGCGGCGGGTCCGGGCTGACGGAGCGGACCGCCCAGCTCGACGCGGCGAGCCTGGCCAAGCTGCCGGAGGCGCTGCGCGAGGCCTACCAGTACGCGGTCTCCGCAGGCACCCACTCCGCCTTCCTGGTCGCCGCTTCGGTCTCCGTCCTCGGCTTCGTCCTCGCCTTCTTCGTCAAGGAGGTGGCGCTGCGCGGTGCGGGACCGGCGGAGCCGAAGGCGCCCGAGGGTGACGACGCACCGAAGGTCGCCGAGACGGTCTGACGATGTGACGGTCGGACGCCCGGGCGCTCGTGCGGCCGAGAGGGCCTGACGCCCGGGCGCTCGTACGGCCGAGAGGGCCTGACGCCCGGGCGCTCGTACGGCCGAGAGGGCCTGACGGCCGGGCGCTCGTACGGCGAGACGGTCCGACGCTCGGACGCTTGTGTACGGCGGTGGGGCCGGTCCCGGAAAAGGGGCCGGCCCCACCGCCGTACGCGCTCCGCCAGGACGGGTCAGTCCGGCAGCCGCAGCATCGGGAAACTGCCCGTCGCCGTCGGCGCGTGGTCCGGCAGCCACAGCACCGCGATCGCGCCGCCGACCCCCTCGGGGGCCGTCGCCGAGGCCACGTTCCGGAAGGTCAGCCGGGCGCCCAGCACCCGCGCCTGGCCCGCCGCGATCGTCAGCCCCAGGCCGTGGCCCTGGCCCGCGCGGTCGCTCGTCCCCGTACGGAACCGGCTCGGGCCCTCCTTGAGGAGCGCCTCGGGGAAGCCCGGACCGTGGTCGCGGACCCGCACGACCCGGCCCTCGACGGTGACCTCCACCGGCGGCTTGCCGTGCTTGGCGGCGTTGGCGAGCAGATTGCCCAGGATGCGCTCCAGGCGGCGCGGATCGGTGCTCACCCAGGACTCGTGGACGACCCGGACGACCACCTCGGGATCGAGGCTCCGCACCCGCCGCTCCACGAACTCGCCGAGCGCGATCTCCTGGAGCTCGGCCCGCTCCGACGCGCTGTCGAGCCGGGCCACCTCCAGGACGTCCTCGACCAGCGTCCGCATCGCCTGCGCCCGGTCCCGTACGAGCTCGGTCGGACGCCCCGGCGGCAGCAGCTCGGCCGCCGTGAGCAGCCCCGTCACGGGGGTGCGCAGCTCGTGCGCGATGTCCGCGGTGACCCGGCGCTCGGCCTCGATCCGCTCGTTCAGCGCGTCCGTCAGGGCGTCGATCGCCCGGGCCAGCTCGTCGGTCTCGTCCCGGACGACCCCGCCGATCGCGTCCCGTACGCGGACGTCCGTGTTGCCCTGGGCGACCCGCCCGGCCGCGGCGGCGGCCTTCCGCAGCCGCCGCGAGAGCTGGCCGCCGATGAGCACGCCGAGGGCACAGCCGCCGAACACCACCGAGACCGAGCCGATGACGAGCGCCCGGTCCAGATCGGTCATGATCGCCGCGCTGCGGTCGGCGAAGGGGATGTGCAGCGACAGCACGTCGCCGTTGGCGAGCGGTACGGCGGCCCACACGTCCGGTGGCCCGCCGTGCCGGTGCTCCTGCACGAACGTGCCGCGCCGCCGGTCGCGCATCAGCTGGTCGAGCTGAGGCGGCAGCGCCGGGTCGTTGATCTTCGTGCCGAAGCGGGGATCCTTCGGCTTGGACGTCTCGTACATCCGCTGGGCGAAGAGCAGCCGCTCCATCTGCACCTCGCGCGCGTTGTCGAGCATCGAGATGCGGGCGGCGTTGTGCACGACCACGCTCAGGGTGACCGCGATGAGCGCGCCGACCGCCGCGATGGCGACGGCGATCTTCCAGCGGACCCCGGTACGGAGGGCGAGCGGCTTCACGGGCCGGCGGAGGCGCGGCTTCACGGAGCGGAGGGAACGCGGGCTCACGGGGCGGCGGAGGCGCGGGCTCACGGGGCGGAAGGACACCGTCCGCTAGCCCTTGAGCTTGTAGCCGAAGCCCCGGACCGTCTCGATCCGGTCCTGGCCGATCTTGGCGCGCAGCCGCTGCACATGGACGTCCACAACCCGGGTGTCGCCGCCCCAGCCGTAGTCCCAGACCCGCTCAAGGAGCTTGTCCCGGGACAGGACGGTGCCCGGGGCGGACGAGAACTCCAGGAGCAGCCGCATCTCGGTCGGGGTCAGCGCCACCGGCGTCCCGTCCTTGCGGACCTCCATGCCCTCGGTGTCGACCTCCAGGTCGCCGAAGGCGAGCAGCCCGCCGCCGTCCGCCGCCCCGTCCCCGCGCTCTCCGGCGCCGGGGCCGCCCGCGTGCCCGAAGCGCCGCAGGACGGCCCGGATGCGGGCCATGAGGACGGAGCCGTCGAAGGGCTTCGTGACGTAGTCGTCGGCCCCGGCCTCCAGGCCGAGGACGACGTCGATCGAGTCGGCGCGCGCCGAGAGCATGATCACCGGCACGGTCGACTCGTCGCGGATGCGGCGGCAGAGGCTGACGCCGTCCATGCCCGGCAGCATCACGTCGAGGAGCGCGATGTCCGGTCGCCGCGCCCGGAAGGCGTCCAGGCCGGAGAGCCCGTCGGGCATCGCCGTGACCCGGAAGCCGTCCCGCTCCAGGGCGAGCTGGGTGGCCTCACGGATGACGTCGTCGTCCTCGACGAACAGGACATGGGTTTCGGCCATCGTGCGTGCCCTTCGGGGTCTGTGCTGCTGCGGTGCTGCGGTGCTGCTCGGGTGGTGCGCGGTGCTGCTCGTGCGGTGGGGACTCAGCTCTGGGCTGGTTGGCTCGTGGCAGGCTCCACGACGGCCTCGCCGTCCTCCCCGACGGCACGGCTGTAGTCGTTGTGCACCCAGTCGTGCTGGGTGAACCTGTTCCCCGACCAGCGGTACGTGATCACGTCCTCGCCCGAGGGATACGCGACGGGGTCGCCCTTCGCGTACACCTGCTTGGTGACGATCAGGTCGCCCCGGTCGATCGTGGCGTAGACCGCCGCGTCCTCCGCCATGAACACGTTCTCGTACCGGTCGCTCTGCTTCCGGTAGACGTACGTACCGATACCGACGGCATCACCGCAGGTCATCACGTTCACGACGACATCGGGGGCGGCGCTGCCCGTGAGATTGCCGTAGGACGCGTCCACCGGGTAGGCGTCCGCGACGCACGGCTTCAGATCGTCCTTGAGCCGCTCGCCGATCTTCGGGTCGGCCTTCAGCAGCGCGATCGGATCCACCCGCTCGGCGGACTGCGGACCGCTGGTGGCGGCGGGGGAGGAGGGGCTGGGTGCCGCCGCAGCGGTCTCGTCGACGCGCGCCGCGCCCTCGTCGCGGGAGCCCGTACCGCCCGTGGAGCAGGCGGCCATGGACAGCCCGACGGCGACGAGCCCGGCCACCGCCGTGACACTCGCCGCCTTGACGGTACGGCGAGGGCGGCGCCGCCCGGTGCCGTACCGGTCGTCGCCGCCACTCCTGCCGTCTTCGTCGCCGCCGTGCTTTCTGCCGTCGTCGTGCACTCTGCCGTCGTCGGCTTCGGCGTCTAGGCCGCGCACCGCCCCCGCCCCCCTTCGTCACCTCGTACGTCCGTCCGCTCCCCCGTCCGTCCCAGGGCGCGGGCGTCGAGGTCGCGGCTCTCCAGCTCCTGGCGGAGCCGGGCCAGCGCGCGGTGGAGCGTCGACTTCACCGTACCCGTCGACATCCCGAGCGCCGCCGCCGTCTCCTCCGTGCTCATCTGCTCCCAGTGGCGGAGGACGACGACGCTGCGCTGCTTCGGTGCGAGCACCTTCAGGATGTCCATGAGGAGGGCCCGGTCGGCGTGCTGCTCGGTCGGGTCGTCGACGCTCGCGTCGGGCAGCTGCTCGGTGGGGACCTCTTCGAGCTTGCGGGAGCGCCACCACTCCGTACGGGTGTTGATCATGACGCGGCGCAGGTAGGCGTCGGCGAGGGACTTGTCGGCGATGCCGTCCCAGCGGCCGTACGTCCGGGCCAGCGCGGTCTGGAGGAGGTCCTGGGCGTCGACAGGGTCGGGTACGAGACGACGGGCACTGCGCAGCAGCGCGTCCTGCCGCGTGCGTACGTACTCCTCGAAGTCGAGCACCTCTCCGTGCCTCATCCGAACCGCCTCCATCCCCGTGACCTGCCATTTCCTCGTGTCGTGGACGACGCTACGGAGGAGTTGTCACGGGGCTGTGCGGGGCAGCCGTCGGTGGACGCACGGCTACCCATCGGTTGTGTAACAGAGGGCACGGAGGTGGTTTCGCGGAGGCGGCCCCGGGAGAGCGCCTGCCCGGGAGAGCGCCTCCCTCAGGAGAGCGGCAGCCGGTAGAGCCCGCCCTCCAGCGGTTCGACGAGACCGTCCGCGACCAGGCCGTCCAGGGCCCGGCCCCGCTGCATCGGCTCGTCCCAGACCGCGTCCAGGGCGGCCTGCCCGACCGGGTCCGTCGACTCGCGCAGCACGGCGAGGAGCCGGCCCCGCACCTGCCGGTCCGTGCCCGCGTACGTCTGGCCGCGCCGCGGCGGCCCGTCGTGCGCCGGCTTCCCCGCCAGCTGCCACGCGCAGCGCTCGGCGATCGGGCAGCGCCCGCAGTCCTCGTTCCGCGCCGTGCACACCAGCGCGCCCAGCTCCATCGAGGCCGCGGCCCAGCGCGAGGCCGTCGCCTCGTCCTCCGGGAGCAGCGCCCTGGCGAGGCGGCGCTCGGCGGCCGTGGTCGCGTTCGGCGGGTACTGGACGCCGGTCGCGGCCCGCGCGAAGACCCGGCGCACATTGGTGTCCAGGACCGCGTGCCGCTGCCCGTACGCGAAGGAGGCCACCGCCGCCGCCGTGTACTCGCCGATGCCGGGCAGCGAGAGCAGCTGCCCGTGGTCGCGGGGGACGTCGCCGCGGTGCCGTTCCGTTATGGCCGTGGCCGCCGCGTGCAGCCGCAGGGCCCGGCGGGGATAGCCGAGCCTGCCCCAGGCGCGCACCGCCTCGCCGGGGGCCTCCGCGGCCAGGTCGGCGGGGCGCGGCCAGCGCGCGAGCCACTGCTCGTACACCGGCAGGACCCGGACGACCGGGGTCTGCTGGAGCATGAACTCGCTGACCATCACCCCCCAGGCGCCGGCCTCGGGGTGGCGCCAGGGCAGGTCACGGGCGTGCCGGTCGAACCACGCGAGGACGGGCCCGTGCAGCTCCGGGGGAAGAGAAGGAGCTACGGGGGCCTCGGGACCGGGGGGAGTGTCGATGGAAGTCATGGCACCCCGATCCTGGCACGTCCGCGGTGGGATCACCGCGCGCCGTGGCGCGAGCGTTCGGGCCGGTCGGCGCGCGGGGAGGCGTGCGTAGGAGCGTACGCCGAGGCGTGCGCGACGGCGTGCGCCCGGGGCCCGCGCCCCGCGCACCACACGACGGCCGAGCTCCGGCTCGACCTGGCCGTCTCCACGAGCGCCCGCACGGGCCGCTCAGCCGCCCGCATGACGAGGAAGGCGACCAGGGCGCCGAGCAGCAGGCCGACGGTCACGTCGTGCGGGTAGTGCACGCCCACGAAGACCCGGGAGAACGCCATGAGCAGCGCCATCGGCGCGGTCAGCCAGACCATCCCGCGCCAGGACAGGGCGAGCGCGACGGCGGCGGCGCCCGCGATGGCCGAGTGGTTGCTCGGGAAGGACCAGTCGCCGTACGGCGGGCACTGCACGAGCGCGGTGGGCGCTCCGAGGACCGCCCGGCACGGCCGCTCCTCGTCGACCAGCGACTTCAGCGCCTCGCTCACCACGTAACCGAAGGCGGTGGCGAGCGGGGCGAGCAGCGCGAGCGCCATCATCCCGCTCGATCCCGTACGGGAGCGCCACCAGCCGGCGAGGAACAGCACGCCGAAGAGCAGCAGTCCCGCCTCGGTCCACACCTCCGCGAGCCACTGGAACCAGTGCGGGGTGGAGTGGGCGAAGTCGGCGACGTCGAGGTAGAGCCGATCGGAGAGGTCGAGGAGGGAGTCCATGGGGGACGACGCTAACCGGAATCCGGAGCTCTCCGCCCCGGGCCAACGGCCAGAGCGACCCCCGACGAAAGTCGGGGGCCCCGCCGGAACCCGGCGAATCCCCGCCGCTACGGCCCTGTTCGGGAAAAGTTCCCGGCACCGAAGGATGTGATCATCGGCAAAACTTGACGCCTCGGGCGGCGGGTGGGGCGGGAGTTGGGCCGGATCTCTCGTAAGGTTCGGGTCGTGGGATCTTTGCGCAATCCGGTCGGGCCGCTTCCCTCCACCATCTACTGGCGACGGAGGGCGGTCGCGCTGTGCCTGGTGGCGGTTCTCGCTGTGCTCGCCCTATGGGCCGTCACCTCGGGTGACGGCGACGGGAAGAAGACGAACGACGCGGCCAACGGCTCGTCGCCCACGCCCCCTTCGATCACTCCGGGCCCCGCCGGCACGGGCCCGGCGATCACCCAACGCCCCGGCGGCCGCGACGAGTCGGACGACTCCGACGAGACGCCGGGCGGCGGAGGCGGCGATGGCGGCTCCGGTACGGGCGCAGGCTCCGGTTCCGGTTCCGGTACGAGCTCCGGTACGGGCGCCGACGCCAATACGGGCTCGGGCGCCGGCGGCACCGGGAAGAACGGCGACACCGACGGCGCCGGCGGCGACGGCGGCGCGGGCACCGGAGCGGGACAGCAGGTTCCGGCCGATTCTCCGCTCCCGAACTGCCCGTCCGGAGCACTGCAGTTGACGTTGCGCAGCACCAAGCTCTCCTACGAGGCGGGCGAGAAGCCCCGCTTCCACCTGGTCGCCAAGAACACCTCGAAGACCGCCTGCAAGGCCGACTTCGGGCCGCGCAGCGCGGTGCTGACGATCAGTGACAAGCAGGCCGACGCGGTCTGGGCCTCCGACGACTGCCCGCGCCCCGGCGACCCGCTCCTGCTGAGCGTCCCCGCGGGGGCGACGGTCACCCACACCGTCGAGTGGGACCGCGGGCGCAGCGCGCCGCGGTGCGCCACCGCCCCGGCGGGCCAGGCCGGTCCGGGGACCTACCTGGTGGAGGCGACGATGGCGGGCGCGAAGGTGCCCCCGGCCTCGTTCACCCTGGCCAAGGACTGAGCGAAACAACCCGGCGCCCTGGCCAAGGACCGAGCGAACAACCCGACGCCCGGCCTCCGACCTCAGCCCGATCCAGGACCCCGCCCCCGGCCCAGTCCTCTTGCCGGATCAGACGTAGCGCTCCAGGATCGAGGACTCCGCCAGTCGCGAGAGGCCCTCGCGCACGCTGCGGGCGCGGGCCTCGCCGACGCCGTCGACGGTCTGCAGGTCGTCGACGCTCGCCGCGAGGAGCTTCTGCAGCCCGCCGAAGTGCTCGACGAGCCGCTCGATGATCGCGCCCGGCAGTCGCGGCACCTTCGCGAGGAGCCGGTAGCCGCGCGGCGAGACGGCCGAGTCGAGGGTCTCGGGCGAGCCGCTGTAGCCCAGTGCCCTCGCCACGACGGGAAGTTCGAGCAGCTCGGTGTGGGTGAGCGCGTCCAGCTCGGTGAGCGCCTCGGCGACCGTCCGCGAACGCTTGGCCGTGGGCTCGGGCACGTAGTCCCGGACCACCAGCTCACGCTCCGGCTCCACGCCCGCGATCAGCTCGTCGAGCTGGAGCGACAGGAGCCGTCCGTCGGTGCCGAGCTCGACCACGTACTCGGCGATCTCGGTGGCGATCCGGCGCACCATCTCCAGGCGCTGGGCGACGGCGGTGACGTCCCGGACGGTGACCAGGTCCTCGATCTCCAGCGCGGAGAGCGTGCCGGCCACCTCGTCGAGCCGGAGCTTGTACCGCTCCAGCGTCGCGAGCGCCTGGTTGGCGCGGGAGAGGATCGCGGCCGACTCCTCCAGGACCCGGCGCTCACCGTTCACGTACAGCGCGATGAGCCGCATCGACTGGGAGACGGAGACGACCGGGTAGTTGCACTGCTTGGAGACCCGGTCCGCGGTGCGGTGGCGGGTACCGGTCTCCTCGGTGGGGATGGAGGCGTCCGGGACCAGCTGCACACCGGCGCGGTGGATCTTGGTGATGTCCTTGTCGAGGACGAGCGCGCCGTCGAGCTTGCACAGCTCGCGCAGGCGCGTCGCGGCGAACTCGACGTCCAGCACGAAGCCGCCGGTGCACATCGAGTCGACCGTCTTGTCCAGGCCGAGCACGATGAGACCGCCGGTGTTTCCCCGGAGGATCCGCTCCAGGCCGTCGCGCAGCGCGGTGCCCGGGGCGACCGCGCTGAGAGCGGCACGCATCAGTGCTTCGTTGCCGGAGCCCGCGCCGGACTTCCCGGGAGCTGCTGCCCCGTCCTTCGCTGCCACTGCACTCCTCCGGCTCGTACGGATGGGCGAGACCAGGGCAAAGTCTAGCGACACCACCCCGCCGCCCTCCGCCTCGCGCCGGTCAAGGGTGCGGCGGAAGCGGCCGGAGGCACCCGGTCGTGCCCCCTCGCCTACCCCTCAGGGCCCTTCGTCTATCCCCCGGCGCCCGCCCGGCACTCCCCGGGCGCTGCCCTCGGCTGCCCCTCGTCGACCGCCCGGGCACCCCTCGGCGACCGCCCGGCTACCCCTCTGCGTTCTTCGGGCTCGGCGCGCGGCGGCTGCGCGGCAGGACCCGCAGGGCGTCTCCCATGTCCGCGACCTCCGTGACCTTCATGCCCGTCGGCACCTTGCCCGGGTCGGGCGGGACCAGCGCGTGGGTGAAGCCCAGCCGGTGCGCCTCGGCCAGCCGGCGCTGGACGCCCGTCACCCGGCGGACCTCGCCCGCGAGCCCGACCTCACCGATCGCGACCAGGTTCTTCGGCAGCGGGGTGTCGCTCGCCGCGGAGGCGAGGGCGAGGGCGATGGCCAGGTCGGCGGCCGGCTCGGAGAGCTTCACGCCGCCCACGGTCGCGCTGTAGATGTCCCGCTTGCCCAGCGCGCTGATCCGGCCGCGCTGCTCCAGGACCGCCAGCATCATGGAGACCCGGGAGGTCTCCAGACCGGAGACGGTCCGCCGCGGGGAGGGGATCTGGGAGTCCACGGTCAGCGACTGGACCTCCGCGACGAGCGGCCGGCGGCCTTCCAGGGTGACCGTCAGACAGGTGCCCGGCACGGCCACGTCACGCCGGGTCAGGAAGAGCCCGGACGGGTCGGCCAGGCCCGTGATGCCCTCGTCGTGCAGCTCGAAGCAGCCGACCTCGTCGGTCGCCCCGTAGCGGTTCTTCACACCCCGGACCAGGCGCAGGCGCGCGTGCCGGTCGCCCTCGAAGCTCAGGACGACGTCGACCAGGTGCTCCAGGAGCCGGGGCCCGGCGATGGCGCCGTCCTTGGTGACGTGGCCGACGAGGAGCGTGGACATGCCCCGCTCCTTGGAGACCCGGATGAGGGCTCCGGCGACCTCGCGGACCTGCGCCATGCCGCCGGGCGCGCCGTCGATCTCGGGGGAGGCGACCGTCTGCACCGAGTCCATGATCAGCAGCGAGGGCTTCACGGCGTCGAGGTGCCCGAGGACGGCCGACAGATCGGTCTCGGCCGCCAGGTAGAGGTGGTCGCTGAGCGCGTTGATCCGGTCGGCGCGGAGCCGGACCTGGCTCGCGGACTCCTCGCCCGTGACGTAGAGCGTGCGGTGCTCGTCGCTGGCCGCCTTGGCCGCCACGTCGAGCAGGAGCGTGGACTTGCCGACGCCGGGCTCGCCCGCGAGCAGCACGACGGCGCCGGGCACCAGGCCCCCGCCGAGGACCCGGTCGAGCTCGTCGACGCCGGTCGAGCGCGCGGTCGCCTGCCGGCCGTCGACCTGGCCGATGGGGACGGCGGCGGTGGAGACCCGGCCGGCCGCGGTCGTCCGGACAGCGGGCGCGCCGTACTCCTCGACCGTCCCCCAGGCCTGGCACTCGGGGCAGCGGCCGAGCCACTTGGCCGTCTGCCATCCGCACTCGGTGCAGCGGTAGGACGGCCTGTCCTTGGCGGTTTTCGTACGGGCAGCCATGGTCCACACCGTAGCGGCCCCCACTGACAGCGGGCCGACGGCGAGGCACCGGCAGGAGCCTTCGCCCACCCAGAGCGAGGCGCAGGCCCGCGCCCGACCTCGATCGAGTGACGGAATGTGAGGTTCCTGTCCCCTTTCGAGCGATAGCTTCACCCGTAAGAATGAGAAGTGTTCAACCGGTACGAAGAGTGCCCCCCTCCCTGCCTACGGTCGCCCCGTGACGAGCAGCAGGCTGGATTCCCCCACACGCACCACCGGCGCACACCGGGCGCACCGCGGCGCCGCGGAACAGGGACCGCGCACGCTCGGCCGCCGGCCCCCCGCCCGCTACGAGGCCGCCCTCGACGGCCTCTACACGTACTGCCTCTCCGTGCTCTGCGAGCACGACACGGCCACCGCCGTCCTCGGTGACGTCCTCGCCGTCGCCGAGCGCCACCACGGCCGCTGCCCCTCCGACGAGGAGGGCCGTACGGCCTGGCTGTACGCGCTCGCCCGGTGGGCCTGCCTGCGCAGCCTCGGCGAGCAGCGCCGCAAGCGCCAGGGCGCCCACACCGGCCGCCCCGCCGTCACCGCGCCCGAGCCGCCCCCGGTCTCCGAGGAGACCGCCGAGCGCCGCCGCGCCGAACTGGCCCGGCTCGCCTGGCCCGAGGCCGCCGGCACCAGCCCGGAGCAGCGGGAGGCCCTGGAGCTCGCCGTCCGGCACGGCCTGAGCCACCGCCAGGTCGCCGCCGTGCTCTCCCTCGACCCGCTCGCCGCCCGCGAGCTCCTCGCCACGGCGGCCTGCGAGGTCGAGCGGACCCGCGCCGCCCTCGCCGTCGTCGAGACCGGCGGCTGCCCCACCGTCGCCCGGCTCACCGGCGATCACCAGGTGCTCCTCTCCGCCGCCCTGCGCGCCGAGCTCGTCCGGCACGTCGACGACTGCCCCCGCTGCCGCCGGGTCGCCGAGCGCGTGGGCGCCGCGGGCGCCTGGCCCGGCGCCGCGCCCCTCCCGCCGGACCGGCTGCCGCTCGTCGAGGCGCCGAGGGCCGCCGCGTACCTGGCGATGCTGCACGTCCCCCGCGCGCGTGCCGGTGCCCCGCGCTTCGCCCCGACCGGCTTCCCCCTGGACCCGAAGGACCACACGGCCCGCCGCGACCGGCTGCGGGCCCGCGCGGTGACGACCACCGTCGTCGCGGCCGTCGTGGCCGCCCCGGTCCTCGCCCTGTGGACCTCGTACCGCGGCACCCCGGTAGCCGACGAGGGCGTCAAGGACGGGCCCAGGATCAGCGCGCGCGAGGCGGACGAACCGGTGGACGGCGACGGCCGCCCGTACGACCGCTACGAGAACGCGGGCAACGCCCGCACCACCCCCGAACCCCGCTTCACCCGCGGCAGCCGCGCCCCGGACGTCTCGGTCGAGGTCGTCAGCCCCGGCGGCCCCACGGGTCCCTCCCGGCCCGGCGATCCCGCCGCCGGTCGGCTCACGGTCGGCGCGCGCTGCTCCGGCGACCTGACGCTGCTCACGCTCACCGCCGACGGCGGCTCGCCCGTCGCCTGGTCGCTGTGGACGGACGCCCCCTGGCTGTACGTGAGCCGGGCCTCCGGCATGCTCCGCCCCGGCGAGACGGTCACGATCGTCGTACGCGTCGACCACGGGCGCGCGCCCGCGGGCGCGTGGAGCGCCCGCGTGGGCGTGAACCCCTCGGGCGCGGTCGTCAGGATCGACGGTCAGGAGCGGACCGCACCGCCGCAGACCAGCGGCCCGGGCACCCCGCCACCGACGACGACCGACCCGACCACACCCCCGACGAGCCCGCCCACGACGGACCCGACCACACCTCCGCCGACGACCGACCCGGGCACGACGGACCCGGGCACGCCGACGACACCGCCGACATCACCGCCGACGACGGATCCGACGACACCTCCGCCGACGACGGACCCGACCACGCCTCCGACGACGACGGACCCGACGACACCCCCGCCGACCACGGATCCGACCACGCCCCCGCCGACGACCGACCCGGGCACGACGGCCCCCGGCACGCCCCCGCCGGCGACGGACGACCCGCCGCCGTCCGGCTCCTGAGACCCGTTACGAGGCCGGGCCCGCCGGACCGACGGGGTCGGCCGGGTGCGGGGCGACGAGCGGCAGCCGCGAGGCCAGCCGGGCCTCGCACAGTCCGACCAGGACCTCGTACGCCTCCTTGCCCATCATCTCCGTCAGCTCCGGCCGGTACGTGACGTAGACGGGCTCGCCCGCCCCGTGCGCCGAGGTGGCCGAGGTGCACCACCAGTGCAGGTCATGGCCGCCCGGACCCCAGCCCCGGCGGTCGTACTCGCCGATCGACACCTGGAGGACCTTGGTGTCGTCGGGCCGCTCGATCCAGTCGTACGTCCGGCGCACCGGCAGCTGCCAGCACACGTCCGGCTTGGTCTCCAGCGGCTCCTTGCCCTCCTTGAGGGCCAGGATGTGCAGCGAGCAGCCCGCGCCGCCCGCGAAACCGGGACGGTTCTGGAAGATGCAGGACCCCTCCCAGCGGCGGGTCTGCCGGTCGCCGTCCTCGTCGAGCTGCACCCAGCCCGAGTCCGTACCGACGTCGTGGAACTGCCACAGCTCCGGCGTGAGCCGGGCCACGTGCGACGCGACCCGCTTCTCGTCGTCGTCATCGGAGAAGTGCGCGCCCAGCGTGCAGCAGCCGTCGTCGGCCCGGCCCGCCTGGATGCCCTGGCAGCCGCTGCCGAAGACACACGTCCAGCGCGAGGTCAGCCAGGTCAGGTCGCAGCGGAACACCTGCTCGGCGTCGGCCGGATCGGGAAACTCGACCCACGCCCGCGCGAAATCCAGCCCCTTCTCGTCCGGCTCCATGCCCTTGCCCCGCTTCTTGCCGCTCTTCGCGGCCTTGTCCGCCTTGGCGGCCTTCACACCCGTCTCGCCGCTGCTGTCCTTGCCCGGCTTCGCCTGCTTCGTCTTTGGCACAACCACAAGCGTATGCGGGCGGGAGCAGTAGCGTTCCGCCCATGAGACTCGGAGTCCTCGACGTCGGTTCGAACACAGTGCACCTGCTGGTGGTGGACGCACACCCCGGTGCCCGCCCGCTGCCCGCGCACTCCCACAAGGCGGAGCTGCGGCTCGCCGAGCTGCTCGACGAGCGGGGCGCGATCGCGCCCGACGGAGTCGAGCGGCTCATCGCGACCGTCCGTGACGCGCTCCTGGCGGCCGAGGACAAGGGCTGCGAGGAGGTGCTGCCCTTCGCGACCTCCGCGGTGCGCGAGGCCAGCAACGCCGACGCCGTCCTGGCCCGGGTCAAGGACGAGACCGGCGTCGACCTCCAGGTCCTCACCGGCGAGGAGGAGGCCCGGCTCACCTTCCTCGCCGCCCGCCGCTGGTTCGGCTGGTCCGCGGGCAAGCTGTTGCTCCTCGACATCGGCGGCGGCTCCCTCGAAGTCGCGTACGGCATCGACGAGGACCCGGACACGGCGGTCTCCCTGCCGCTCGGCGCGGGCCGGCTCACCTCGGGCTGGCTGCCCGGCGACCGGGCCGACGCCGACGCCGTGAAGGCGCTGCGCCGGCACGTCCGCGCGCAGATCGCCCGCACGGTCGGGGAGTTCCGCCGCTTCGGCCGCCCCGACCACGTCGTGGCCACCTCCAAGACCTTCAAGCAGCTCGCCCGGATCGCCGGCGCGCCCGGCTCGGGGGACGGCCTCTACGTCCAGCGCGTCCTGTCCCGCAAGTCCCTGGAGGAGTGGGTCCCGCGCCTCGCCGCGATGACGGTCCCCGAGCGTGCGGCCCTGCCGGGCGTCTCGGAGGGCCGCGCCCCGCAGCTCCTCGCGGGCGCGCTCGTCGCGGAGGGCGCGATGGACCTGCTCGGCGTGGAGGAGCTGGAGATCTGCCCGTGGGCACTGCGCGAGGGCGTGATCCTGCGCCGCCTGGACCACCTGCCGGAGGAGTAGCGGCCGAACGGCGGCAGCCCCGCCGCACGCGCGCGCGTGCCCGGGACACCGGCCCCACGCGCGCGTGCCCGGGACCGAGCCCCACGCGCGCGTGCCCGGGACCCAGCCCCGCGCGCGTGGGACGCGGCGGGGGCCGTGGCCAGGACCGGCGCGACCAGCGTGACCGGAAGCACCTCCCGGCCCCCCGGCCCGCCCCGTACCCTGTCGGGGTGGCAGAACCAGTGGTGCGCATCCCGGATGCGAAGGTCGCCCTGTCGACGGCCTCGGTCTATCCGGAGTCGACGGCGACGGCCTTCGAGATCGCCGCGCGCCTCGGCTACGACGGCGTCGAGGTCATGGTGTGGACCGACCCGGTCAGCCAGGACATCGAGGCGCTGCGCCGCCTCTCCGACTACCACCAGGTCCCGATCCTGGCCGTCCACGCCCCCTGCCTCCTCATCACCCAGCGCGTCTGGTCCACCGACCCGTGGGTCAAGCTCCAGCGCGCGCGGGCGGCCGCCGAGAAGCTCGGCGCGTCGACGGTCGTCGTGCACCCGCCGTTCCGCTGGCAGCGCCAGTACGCCAAGGACTTCGTCACCGGCATCTGGCGGATGGCGGACGAGACCGACGTCCGGTTCGCCGTCGAGAACATGTACCCGTGGCGGTACAAGGACCGCGAGATGCTCGCGTACGCCCCCGAGTGGGACGTCACGAAGGACGACTACCGGCACTTCACCGTCGACCTCTCGCACACCGCGACCGCCCGCACCGACGCCCTCGCGATGATCGACCGCATGGGCGACCGCCTCGGCCACGTCCACCTCGCCGACGGCAAGGGCTCCGCCAAGGACGAGCACCTGGTCCCGGGGCGCGGCACGCAGCCCTGCGCCGAACTCCTGGAGCGCCTCGCGCTCACCGGCTTCGACGGCCACGTCGTCATCGAGGTCAACACCCGCCGCGCGATGTCAGCCGCCGAACGCGAGGCCGACCTCGCGGAGGCCCTCGCCTTCACCCGGCTCCACCTCGCGTCCGCCGCGGGCCGCCCCACCCGGGTCCCGCGCCCATGACCGAACCGGCCCCGCGCCGGCGCGGCCGCCCGTCCCGTACCGAAGAGGACAGCGGACCGGGCGCGCGTGAACGCATCCTGGAGTCGGCCCGTACGCAGTTCGCCGAGCGCGGCTACGACAAGGCCTCGGTCCGCGGCATCGCCAAGGCCGCCGGCGTGGACCCGGCCCTCGTGCACCACTACTTCGGTACGAAGGACGAGGTCTTCGCCGCCGCGATCGAGGTCTCCTTCGAACCGGCGCTCGTCGTCCCGGCGATCCTCGGAGGCCCGCGCGAGGCCATCGGCGAACGGCTCGCGCGCTTCTTCATCGGCGTCTGGGAGAACCCGGTCAGCCGCGCCCCGCTCCTCGCGATCGTCCGCTCCGCGCTGACCCACGAGGCGGCGGCGAAGGTGCTGAGGACCTTCGTGCTCCGGCGGCTCCTGGAACGGATCGCGGCGGAACTCGACGTACCGGACCCGCGCTTCCGGGCGGAGCTGGCGGCGTCCCACATGATCGGGATCGTGATCCTGCGGTACGTGATCGAGGTCGAGCCGCTGGCCTCGGCCGACCCGGAGGAGATCGTGGCCCAGGTGGCCCCGACACTCCAGCGGTACCTGACCGAGAGCTGACAACGTCGGGGGAGCGGCACCCGACCGAAAGCTGAACACCGAGTCCGCCATACGGACACCCTGTCCAGATCTTGGAGCGTCGGCGTACGCTCGAAGGCAAGCACACCCATCACGAGGAGCGAGCGACGATGCCCGAGCTGAGGTCCCGCACAGTCACCCACGGCCGCAACATGGCGGGCGCACGCGCCCTTATGCGCGCCTCCGGTGTACCGGGCGCGGACATCGGCCGTAAGCCGATCATCGCGGTCGCCAACTCCTTCACGGAGTTCGTCCCCGGCCACACCCACCTCCAGCCGGTCGGCCGGATCGTCTCCGAGGCCATCACGGCCGCCGGCGGCATCGCCCGCGAGTTCAACACGATCGCGGTCGACGACGGCATCGCGATGGGCCACGGAGGCATGCTCTACAGCCTGCCGTCCCGCGACCTGATCGCGGACAGCGTGGAGTACATGGTCGAGGCGCACTGCGCCGACGCCCTGATCTGCATCTCCAACTGCGACAAGATCACCCCCGGCATGCTGATGGCCGCGCTGCGCCTCAACATCCCGACGGTCTTCGTCTCCGGCGGTCCGATGGAGTCCGGCCGCGCGGTCCTCGTCGACGGCACGGTCCGCACGCTCGACCTGGTCGACGCGATGTCCGACGCCGTGAACCCGAAGATCTCGGACGAGGACATGCTCCGGATCGAGGAGAACGCCTGTCCGACCTGCGGGTCGTGTTCCGGCATGTTCACCGCCAACTCGATGAACTGCCTGACCGAGGCGATCGGCCTCTCCCTCCCCGGCAACGGCTCGCTGCTCGCCACGCACACCGGCCGCAAGGCGCTGTACGAGGACGCGGCGCGCACGGTCGTCGACATCACCCGCCGGTACTACGACGAGGACGACGCCTCCGTCCTGCCGCGCGCGGTCGCGACCCGCGCGGCCTTCGAGAACGCCATGGCGCTCGACATCGCCATGGGCGGCTCGACCAACACGATCCTGCACCTGCTCGCCGCCGCCCAGGAGGCCGAGCTCGACTACGGCCTCTCGGACATGGACGAGGTCTCGCGGCGGGTGCCCTGCCTGGCCAAGGTCGCGCCGAACGTCGCCAAGGACCGCACGTACTACATGGAGGACGTGCACCGGGCCGGCGGCATCCCGGCCATCCTCGGCGAGCTCTACCGCGCGGGCCTCCTCAACGAGGACGTCCACTCCGTCCACTCCCGCTCCATCAAGGAGTGGCTGGACGCCTGGGACGTGCGCGGCGGCTCCCCGTCGGCCGAGGCCGTCGAGCTGTTCCACGCGGCCCCCGGCTGCGTCCGCTCCGCGACCGCCTTCTCGCAGTCCGAGCGCTGGGAGGCGCTGGACGTGGACGCCTCCGGCGGCTGCATCCGCGACGCGGCCCACGCGTACTCGAAGGACGGCGGCCTCGCGGTCCTGCGCGGCAACCTCGCCGTCGACGGCTGTGTCGTGAAGACGGCCGGTGTCGACGAGTCGATCTGGACCTTCGAGGGCCCGGCCGTCGTCTGCGAGTCGCAGGACGAGGCCGTCGAGAAGATCCTGAACAAGCAGGTCACCGACGGCGACGTGGTCGTCATCCGTTACGAGGGCCCGCGCGGCGGCCCCGGTATGCAGGAGATGCTCTACCCGACCTCCTTCCTCAAGGGCCGGGGCCTGGGCAAGACCTGCGCGCTGGTGACGGACGGCCGCTTCTCCGGCGGTACGTCGGGCCTGTCCATCGGCCACGCCTCGCCGGAGGCGGCCTCGGGCGGCACGATCGCCCTCGTCGAGGACGGCGACCGGATCCGTATCGACATCCCGAACCGCTCGATCGAGCTCCTCGTCGACGAGGCCACCCTGGCGGCCCGTCGCGAGGCGCTGAACGGCGTGTACGCGCCGAAGAACCGTGAGCGCAAGGTGTCGGCGGCGCTGAAGGCGTACGCGGCGATGGCGACGAGCGCCGACAAGGGCGCGGTCCGGGACGTGTCGAAGCTGGGCTGAGCCCGGCGGGCGACCGCACAGAAGGACGCACACGCGACATACGACGGCGGGGAGCGGGCACAGCGCCTGCTCCCCGCCGTCGTACGTGTATGAGGTACGTGTACGTGTCAGGGCCTCACCAGGACTCCGGCTCCCGCGCGTCCACCGCGAAGACGGAGCCGTCGGGCGCCGTCCCGAACACCCGGTCCCCGGCGACCAGCGGCTCGGGGACCATGGGCGCGTAACCGAGCCGCCCGTTCCGCAGCCGCGGCCGGGTCTGGCCGATCAGCGCCCCGCGCTGGGTGTTGACGGCGAGCAGCCGTCCGTCCTGGACGGAGAAGTACAGCCGGTCGTCGCCGCCGAGGACCGGTACGGAGACGTTTCCGGCGCCCGTCTCCAGCTCCCACAGCACCCGTCCCTTCTCCGCGGCGGTGTCGAAGGCGGTGAGGTGCCCGTTCGCGTCGAGGACGTGGACGACCGCGCCGCGCACGGCGACGCCCCTGACGTCGATCCGGTGGGGCAGGGCCAGCCGCCGCACGGAGTCCGCCGAGCCGTCGGGGCCCATCAGGACGAGGCCGTCGATCAGCGGGTCCTGGTAGTGGTCGGCGAGGACGAGCGCGCCGTCGCCGGTGCGGCCCAGCGGGGAGAGGTTGCCGTCCAGACTCCGCTGCCAGACCACCTCGCCGGTCCGGGGACGGACCGTGCCGATCCGGGTGCTCGACCCGTCGGCCGAGGGCTCGGCGACGGACAGCAGCCCGGACGGAGCGTCGTACGTACCGAGCCGGGGGGCCGTGAAACCGGTCAGGCCATGCCGCCAGAGCTCTTTCCCGCTCCGGCTGTCGAGGGCCCGGAACCCGCCGCGGCCGTCGGACAGGACGACGGCGTCACCGGCCGTGCGGTACAGCTCGGGGGCGCCGCCGGTCGCTGCGACGCTCCAGCCCGGGGCGCCGGTCCCGGCCGCGTACGCCCGCAGCGGTTCCGTGGGAGCGGCGGCGCCGACGAGGCCTTCGGCCAGGAGGACGGGGGAGGTCGGGGTCTCCGAGTCGATGGGTGTGGTCCGCGACCAGAGGACCTGCCCGGTGACGGGGTCGAGCCGGGCGATGCCGACGCCCCGGGCCACGCAGTAGAGCGCGCCGCCGCCGTGCGCGCAGGCGGGGGCGGCCGTCGGGCCCCGCTCCTGGAGCGGCGTCCGCCAGCCCGCGAAGGCCGTGGCCACCTCGTCCGGACGGGCGGGGACCTCGGGCCCGGGGTCCGCCGGGGTGCTCAGTGCTCCGTAGAGGCCGGCGCCGGTGAGCGCGAGGACGGCGATGAGGGCGGCGGTCAGCCGCGGCCGGATCCGCGGGCGCCGGCGGCGGGCGGGGGGCACGGTGGTCGCCCGGACGCGTGTGTCCGCGTCCCAGGCCGGGGTGGAGCCGGGCTCGGTCTCCGGGAGGGTGGGGCGCCTGCGCTGAGCCGGTATGAACGCCTCAGCCTCGTACGAGGGCGGCAGCAGCCCCGACATGATCTCGGCGGGGGTCGGCCGCTCGGTGGGCTCCTTGGAGAGGCAGCGCGCGACGAGCGGCGCCAGCTCCTCCGGCACGCCCGACAGATCCGGCTCGTCGTGGACGACCTGGTAGGCCACGATGTACGGGCTGTCGGAGTCGAACGGCCCGTGCCCGGTCGCCGCGTGCACCAGCACGGAGCCCAGTGCGAACACGTCCGCGGCGGGCCCGACCTCCCTCGGCCGCTGGAACTGCTCGGGCGCCATGAAGGGCGGCGAGCCGATGAGCTTGCCCGTCTCGGTGTGCAGGTCGCTGTCGACGGGCCGGGAGATGCCGAAGTCGATGACCTTCGGGCCGGTGTCGGTGAGCAGGACGTTGCTGGGCTTGAGGTCCCGGTGGACGACCCCGGCCCGGTGGATGTCCCGCAGCGCCTCCGCGAGCCCGGCGGTGAGCCGGCGCAGTTCGGCGGGGGACAGGGGGCCGTTCCGCTTCACCTGGTCGGCGAGGGTCGGCCCGGGCACGTAGAGCGTGGCCATCCAGGGGCGTACGGCATCGGGGTCGGCGTCGACGACGGGCGCCGTGAAGGCCCCGCTCACCCGCCGCGCGGCCGCGACCTCCTGGCGGAAACGGGCCCTGAACTCAGGGTCCTCCGCATACCGAGCGTGCACGACCTTGACCGCGAGCCGGAGGCCGGAGGCCGAGGCGGCGAGGTGGACGACCCCCATGCCGCCGGCCCCCAGACACGCCTGAAGGCGGTAGTCGCCCGCGTACTCGGGCCCCTCCGCATCCCGCTCGGCGCCCGTACTGCGCAACGGTGGCATACCCACCCCCGTGTGATTGCCCGTCACCTCGCGCGCGTGCGCGACCCGACGGAGCCTAGTCCATGGTGCCCACGATGTCGGTGGGGCTTGCTAGCCTGCGCGTCGCAGAGAGTGAAACTCGGCGGAGCGCTTTTGCGCCAAGGGGGAGAGCACCATGGGAACCGACGACAAGCAGGCCACCGAAGCCGTGACGGCGACGGCGGCCGTGACGACGACGAGCACGGTCAACCGGTACGCGATCGCCCCGGGCTACCGGGTCAACGTGCGCTCGGGACCGAGCACCCAGTACCCGATCGTCCGGTCACTGGCCGCCGGCTCGACGGTCCCGATCCACTGCCAGAAGCCCGGCGAATGGATCACCGGCCCCTACGGCACCACCAACCTCTGGGACAACATAGCCCCGGGGGAGTACGTCTCCGACGCCTACGTGAGGACGGGCAGCGACGGCTACGTCGCACCGCGCTGCGCCTGAGGCCCCCCTCCGCCGCTCCGGGGATAATCGACCTCGTGAGCGACGACGAGCAGAGCCCCGGCACGGAGCAGAACCCCAGCGCGACGGCAGGCGGCCCGCAGCCCGAGGAGATCCGTTTCTTCGGGACGACCTGGGTCGACCACGGCGGCAACTACGCGCTGCGCCGCGTCGGCGTGGCCGCCGGCTCGCTGGCCGCCGCCGTCGCGGCCTGCTTCGTGCTGCGCTTCGCCTACCAGGGCCTGGAGATCGCGGACATCGGCGGCTTCGTCAACCTGCTGGTCGTCGTCATGTTCGCGGTCTGCAGCGCCATCGCCTTCCGCAAGACCTGGGAGGGCTTCACCCGGCGGCCCGCCGACCCCGGCCGCGAGGAGTCACTGCGCAGCCTGAAGGCGATCGGCTTCATCGGCTCGCTCCTCGCCTACTTCCTCCGCTGCTTCACCGAAGCGCCCGGCGAGAAGCTGCGCCGCACGGAGTACGAGACGTCCCGCGCCCAGTACGAGAAGCGCCGCGGCGCCCGCACGGGCAACCCGGCCGCCCGCAAGAAGCCCAAGCGCAAGTAACACCGGCCCCGTCCAGTACCCCTCCGGATGCTTGACGGTCGGCACCCCCAGGAGCACTATTCATCACATGATGAATTCCCCGACGGGCGCGACAGGCTCGACGGACCCGGCCCGGACAGCCGACGACGACGCCGCCGTCACCGCCCACGCCCTCACCGCCGTCCGCGGCGAGCGCACCGTCCTCCGCGGCCTCGACTTCACCGTCCCGTCAGGCCGTATCACCGGCCTGCTCGGCCCCTCCGGCTGCGGCAAGACCACCCTCATGCGCGCGATCGTCGGCACCCAGGCCAAGGTCGGCGGCACCCTCCAGGTCCTCGGCCGCCCCGCCGGCGACCCCGCCCTCCGCTCCCGCATCGGCTACGTCACCCAGGACCCCTCGGTCTACGGCGACCTCACCGTCCGCCAGAACCTCGACTACTTCGCTGCCGTCCTCTTCCCCGGCCGCGCCCTCCGCCACGACCGCCGCACCGCCGTCGACCGGGCCATCACCGACGTCGACCTCACCTCGCACGCCGACGCCCTCGCCGGCCGGCTCTCCGGCGGCCAGCGCAGCCGCGTCTCCCTCGCCGTCGCCCTCCTCGGCACCCCCGAACTCCTCGTCCTCGACGAACCCACCGTCGGCCTCGACCCCGTCCTCCGCCGGGACCTGTGGAACCTCTTCCATCAGATCGCCGCCGACCGCGGCACGACGTTCTTCGTCTCCTCCCACGTCATGGACGAGGCGGAGCGCTGCCACCGACTCCTCCTCATGCGCGAGGGCGAGATCCTCGCCGAGGACACCCCCGAAGCCCTCCGCCGCCGCAACGACACGGCCACCGTCGAAGAGGCCTTCCTCCACCTCGTCGACGCGGCAGCCGCCCGAGCCGCACACCCCGAACCCCCGCGGACCGCCGACGAGGAGCCCCGCCCATGAACAGCGCCCGCACCCTCGCCACCGCCGCCCGCGTCCTGCGTCAGCTGCGCCACGACCCCCGCTCGATCGCGCTGATGCTCCTCGTGCCCTGCGTCATGCTCTTCCTGCTCCGCTACGTGTTCGACGGAAGCCCCGGCACCTTCGACAACATCGGCGCCTCCCTCCTCGGCATCTTCCCGCTCATCACGATGTTCCTGGTGACCTCCATCGCCACCCTCAGGGAACGGACCTCCGGCACCCTCGAACGCCTCCTCGCCATGCCCCTCGGCAAGGCCGACCTCATCGCCGGCTACGCCCTCGCCTTCGGCCTCCTCGCCGTCGTCCAGTCCACCCTCGCCACCGGCCTCGCCGTCTGGTTCCTCGGCCTCGACGTCGTCGGCTCCCCCTGGCTCCTCCTCCTGGTCGCCCTCCTCGACGCCCTCCTCGGCACCGCCCTCGGCCTCTTCGTCTCCGCCTTCGCCGCCTCGGAGTTCCAGGCCGTCCAGTTCATGCCGGCCGTGATCTTCCCCCAGCTCCTGCTCTGCGGCCTGTTCACCCCGCGCGACCAGATGGCCCCCGCCCTCGAAGCGATCTCGGACGTCCTGCCCATGTCGTACGCCGTCGACGGCATGAACCAGGTCCTCCGCCACCCCGACGCCACCGGCGACTTCGTCCGCGACGCCCTCGTCGTCGCGGGCTGCGCCGTCCTCGTCCTCGCACTCGGCGCGGCCACCCTCCGCCGCCGCACGGCATGACCGCCCCTCGGACACCGGCACATCCCCCGCCCCGCCGGTGCGAGGATGGCGACACGTACCCCCCTCCGGCGAGGTGAACAGAGCCATGACCCAGACCGTCGCAGTCCTCGGCACCGGCAAGATCGGTGAAGCGCTCCTCAGCGGCATGATCCGCGCCGGCTGGCGCCCCGCGAATCTCCTCGTCACCGCCCGCCGCAGGGAACGCGCCGAGGAGCTCCACGCCCGCTACGGCGTCGAGGCCGTCACCAACGCCGAGGCCGCCAAGCGCGCCGACACCCTCATCCTGGCCGTCAAGCCCCAGGACATGGGCCGCCTCCTCGACGAGCTCGCCCCCCACGTCGCCGCCGACCGCCTCGTCATCAGCGCCGCCGCCGGCATCCCCACCTCCTTCATCGAGGAACGCCTCACCACCGGCACCCCCGTCGTCCGCGTCATGCCCAACACCCCCGTCCTCGTCGACGAAGGCATGTCCGTCATCTCCGGCGGCAGCCACGCCACCCCCGAGCACCTCGTCCACACCGAGGAGATCTTCGGCGGCGTCGGCAAGACCCTCCGCGTCCCCGAGTCCCAGCAGGACGCGGCCACCGCCCTCTCCGGCTCCGGCCCGGCCTACTTCTACTTCCTCGTCGAAGCCATGACCGACGCCGGCATCCTCCTCGGCCTCCCCCGCGCCCAGGCCCACGACCTCATCGTCCAGGCCGCGATCGGCGCTGCCGTGATGCTCCGCGACAGCGGCGAGCACCCCGTCAAGCTCCGCGAGGCCGTCACCTCCCCGGCCGGCACCACCATCAGCGCCATCCGCGAGCTGGAGAACCACGGCGTACGAGCCGCCCTCATCGCCGCCCTCGAAGCCGCCCGCGACCGCAGCCGCGAACTCGCCTCCGGCAACAGCTGAGCAGCCGGCCCCCCGCCGGGGTCACCGCACCCCGGCGGACGCCCCCTTCACGACCTCCTCCGTCGACACGACCTTCGCGAACCGGCCCCCGTGCAGGGACACGGCCGTCGCCTGCGCCAGCTCATCGGCGCTCCGCGACCATCCGAACGGCCCCTCCAGGTCGAAGGTGTGCATCGCGTCCAGCGGGAACACCACGTCGAAGCCGAGGTTCCCGCCCATCCGGGCCGTCGTCTCGTTGCACATGTTCGTCTGGATCCCGACGATCACGATCTGCGCGACGTCCTGCCCGGTCAGCCACTCCCGCAGCGACGGCTCCCCGTAGAAGGCCGAGTTCACGGACTTCGTCACCAGCAGTTCGGGCCCGGCACCCTTCCCCCGCCGCTCCTCGACGAAGTCCTTGAAGTCGTTCCCCACGTACCCCGTCCGCAGCGGCGACCGCGAGTCCTCCACCGAGTCGTGCCGGACGAAGACGACCGGCCGCCCGGTCTCCTGCCACAGGTCGATCAGAGCCGCGATGTTCTCCTCCGCGGCCGGATTGTTCCGCCTCCCCCAGAACTCATCCGCCGCAGCTCCCCGTCCGTGGCCGTGCACTCCAGCAGGTACGAGAGCCTGGCGTGCTCGTCCACATGGCTCTGCACGAACAGCGTGCACCGCTCCGGATCCAGCCCCGCGGCCAGCAGCAGCGTCGCCGCCTGCCGACTGAGCCGCCGCACCCGCCCGGGATCGTGCTCCACGGTCAGCGCGTGCAGGTCCACGACGCTGAACAGCGCCTCCGCCCGATGCTGATCGACCTCGACCCACCGCCGTACGGCCCCGAGGTAGTTGCCCAGCGTCAGATGCCCGGTGGGCTTGACCCCGCTGAAGATCCTCGTCATCGCGTTCCTTCTCCCTCAGTTACGGGCCGCCGGCCCGACGGCCCGGCTCCCGGAGGGGGAAACGCGAACGGCCGCCAGGGCGGCGGCCGCTTGGTACATGCGCGAGTGCGGGCCGCCGGTCAGGCGGCCCACCACTGGGTGGCGTGCGCATGCGTAGTCATACGGCGAGGCTACGCCCGAGGACCGGGGTTGACACGGGATTAACCGGACCGTAGTGTTCTCCGAGTTGTCCGACGTGAGCACCGACCCCGGTCGGCCCCGGACAGCCATTCCGCAAGACCTACAGAAGCTGACGACGCTTTGCCGCGCCGTCTCGCTTTCCGTGTGTTTTTGCGAAATGAGGAATCCGCGTTCGAAGGTCTGAGCGCAAGCCGCCCGATTAGCGTCGGAGGCAGGAATTCGCTAAAGTCTCACTCGTCGGAACGGCCCAACAGCCGGAAAGGCAAACCCCGCTGACTGGGAGTCAGACACCGAAAGGGTCTGATAGAGTCGGAACCGCCGGAAGGGCCCGGAGCGAAAGCGAAAGGGGCCGGAAAGCACCGAGGAAATCGGATCGGAAAGATCTGATAGAGTCGGAAACGAAGGAAAAGCCCGGAGGAAAGCCCGAGAGGGTGAGTACAAAGGAAGCGTCCGTTCCTTGAGAACTCAACAGCGTGCCAAAAATCAACGCCAGATTAGTTGAT
>NZ_JBSGTX010000057.1:0-59758 GCF_053607625.1 Streptomyces sp. NPDC055103 | reverse complement strand
CGCCGACCGACCGCCTTCCAGACCTACCTCGATCAGCACGAGATCCCCCGGCCGAAGTCCTGGCGCACCCTGGGCGCCTGACCTCGGCGACTCCATGATCCCCGACAGAGTCAAGCTAGGGCGTGTTTCGAAAGTCCCGTGCCTGTCTTGAGCCGGTGGCAACCCCTGGCGGCAGTGACCGGATGGGCAACCTACCGCTACCCGAGGGTCCGGTTCCGTTGCACATGAGGTTTCCCTCCGCTCACCGGCGGAGCCGGTCCGTTTGGGCCTGCGCACGCAGCTTCGCCACGCGCTCGGCAGCCTTTTCGATCTCGTTAGCCGTACTCACTTACCCCCGTTGGTCACATCGAGGCCATGCTCGGCAGCCAGCTTCTTGTCCTGCTCGTCGTAGCCGGGTCTCATCCGCACGGTCGGGCTCAGACGGTCGAACGTCTCGGGGTTCGACACCTTGAGCGCTGCCAGTTAGCTGTTGGCCGTGACGGCGCTGCTGCCCGTATCAAGGTGCCGCCAGTGGAGCGTCACGCGTTCCTCGATCGCGATGTACTTGCGGGACTCCGGGTCCCGGCCGGGGCCGACGGATACACCAGCAAGGAAGAGGTCGAGGAACTCGCGACGCTTGAACACGTCCCACTCCGCCCAAGGAGAACCAGGGCCCAACGGGTCCTCACCCGACTCGTGCCACTCCGACGGAATCTGAATCGCCGCGGTGGTCTGCTCCTCCAGTTCTTCCAACCTGGCCGTGCACTGGTCCTCGAAATTCCGGTACTGCGTCATCGTCGCCCGCCACATGGCCAGTTCGTCGCGCCCTCGGTAGAGCCCCGCCTTACGGTCGGCCTGAAGTTCGGCGATGGAGTTCCGGACGTGCTCCAGGTGCGCTGCCATCTCGCGCCTCTCCTCCTGGACTCCGGACAGGTCACGCTGTAGCGCAAAACGGAGTGCCGCCTGCGCGAGCCACTCCCTGTCCTCTTCGTCGTCGACGTCTGCACCGTCAAGCCGTTCCCAAACACAGCGGGCCACGTAGTCGTCGGCGTCCTTGCGCTTGATGCTCAATCCACCGTGGCCCTTGGGGTTGGCGCACATGTAGCAGTCCTGGCCGCCGTTGTTCTTACTCTGCCCCAGAGAGCCCGCGCAGATCTCGCAGGTGGCGAAGCGCCATCCGCTCAGGAGGGTGGGTGTGGCCTCTCCGCCAGGCTGCCTGTTGGTCTTGTTGCGCTTGCTTCGCCGCTCCTGGAGCTCCAACCACTTGGTCCCCGCGACGACGCCCCGGTGGGGAGTCAGAGGCGCCCCGCCCTCATCCCGAGCGATCATGTTCGCGTACGCCTTGCCCCGCTTCACGCGTTCGCTCGCGAAGCCTCCGACGGCCGGGTGGGAGAGAATCCAGCGCACTGTCTGCGCGCGCCATCGGACGGGGCTGTCCTCGTTCGACACGCGCCGCTTCTTGATGGACTGCATCCGCTTCTCTGTGGCTCGCCGTTCGGCCTCTCCGGGCGCCGGTACTTCCTCCGAGGCCAGCGTCGTCGCGATCTTGTTGTCCGAGATTCCGGCGAACGACATCTCCACCATGCGCTCGACGATCTCGACGTGCTCCGGGTTGTCTTCGTCAGGCTCAAGGACGGACACGACCAGGTTGCCGATCTTCTCGCGCACGGCCCGCATGCCGTACGGGGCGGAGCTGGAGTGCCGGCCGCCGATCGCCCTGATCTCGTCCTTGGCTCCGCGCAGGCGCTCCGCCTTGATGTCGCTGTCCTGCTTCGCGAGTGCCGCGATCAGCGCGAAGATCGCGACGCCGATCGGGTTCGACGTGTCGAGGAACGGTTCGAGTACGGAGACGAAGCGGACGCCGTACTTCTTGAACTCCTTGTCGATGTCCAGCGCGTCATGCGCGCCCTTGCGGGTCAGCCGAGACAGCTCGTTGACGACCACCACATCGACTTCGCCCGCGCGCACGGCGGCCATGAGGTCTTCGAAAGCCGGGCGGACAGCTTTTGGATCCCAACCGGACCTTCCGACGTCTTTGAAGGTGTGAACCACCTCCCACCCCCGGCTGGCAGCCAGCGCCTGGCCGGCCGCCAGCTGTGCCTCCGGGGATGCCTCGGGCGAGTCCGGGCGGGCTTTGGACTGTCGGGCGTACACGGCCACTCGCACCGTGTCGAGCTGCTCGGCTCCCACGGCCGAAAAGAAGGGGGGCAAGACCTCTCACCTGCTCTTTTCTGTCGTTGAAGCTCTACCGGTTAGCTACATGTAGAAAGTGATCCAGATGAACCAGCTCCACACCCCGAACGCGAGCAGGAACCAGGAGACTCGGCGGCTGAGCTTCATGGCACCAGTATCGCCGTCGGCCTCCCGGGGCCCGCGTCCGGGTGGACGAGCCCGGACGAACCGCCCGGTGGGGTTCGGATACCTGTTCCGTACCTGTACGTTCACGACCGTGTCTGCTTCGAAGAGGACCGCTTGGGCGGTCGCCACTGCCGTGTTCCTGCCTCTCGCCATCGCCGCTCCCGCGGCCCACGCGGACGAAGGGAAGGACGCGAAGGACAAGCAGCCCAAACCGCCCGCCACCATGTCCGCGGTCGGTGGCGCACTGCTCGGCAAGCCCGGTACGCAGGTTCAGCTGGGCCCCGGCGCCCCCGTGCTGCCGAAGGAGCTGTCCGCCCGGTCCTGGATCGTCGCGGACGCCGAGAGCGGTGCGGTCCTCGCCTCGCACAACGCGCACTGGCGGCTCGCCCCGGCGTCCACGCTCAAGATGCTCTTCGCGGACACCCTGCTGCCGAAGTTCCCCAGGACGCAGAACCATCTCGTCACCAACCGGGACCTGACGGGGATGGGCTCCGGCTCCAGCCTGGTCGGCATCAAGGAGAAGCAGACCTACAGCGTCCACGACCTGTGGCTCGGGGTCTTCCTGCGCTCCGGCAACGACGCCGTCCACGTCCTGTCGGCCATGAACGGCGGCGTCCCGCAGACCGTGAAGGACATGAACGACCACGCGGCCGAGCTCCAGGCGCTCGACACCTACGTCGTCTCCCCGGACGGCTACGACGCCCCGCGCCAGGTCTCGTCCGCGTACGACCTCACGCTCATCGCCCGCAGCGGCATGCAGAACCCGGACTTCCGGGAGTACGCCGCCACGCCCCGCGCCGCCTTCCCCGGCGAGCAGAAACCGGGCAAGAAGCGCGAGACCTTCGAGATCCAGAACACCAACCGCCTCCTCACCGGCGACCTCGGCGTCGCCCCGTACCAGGGGATCGCGGGGGTGAAGAACGGCAACACCACCCATGCCGGATCCACCTTCACGGGCGTCGCGGAGCGCGGCGGGAAGGTGCTGCTCGTCACCGTGATGAACCCGTCCTCGAAGGAGCAGCACGCGGTCTACAAGGAGACCGCCCGGCTGCTCGACTGGGGCTTCGCCGCGGCCGGGAAGGTGACGCCGGTGGGCGAGCTCGTGCCGCCCACGTCGGCCCGTACGGGGACGGGGACGGGCGCGGGAACGGACGCGGGGACGGGGACGGGGGGCTCGGACGGTTCCGCGCCCGCGCCCGGGAAGAACGCTCCGGACCCGTCGGCGGCCTCCGCCGCCCCGGAGGAGAAGTCCGGCGGGGTCGGGATCGCGCTGAGCGTGGCGGGCGGGGCGCTCGTCCTGCTCGCGGGCGCCGTCTTCCTCGTCAACCGCCGCTGGCCGCTGTCCGGTTCGGGGGGTCGGCGTCGCCGGTCGTCGCAGGCTCCGCTGGATCCCGACGTGAACCCGTAGCCGTCCATGCCGCGCAGAACAGCAGCAGTTTCGCGGTGAAGTTGATCCACAGCATCAGGGCGATCGGGGTGCCGAACGCCCCGTACATCGACTTCCCCGCGACGTCCCTCATATAGCCGCCGAGCAGCAGTTTCAGCAGCTCGAAGCCGACCGCGCCGATGATTGCCGCCACCACGAGCCGGCGGCGGGGCGGGTGGACGCCGGGCAGCAGCGTCAGGATGTACAGCAGGATGAGGAAGTCGGCGACGGCGGCGACGAGGACGGCGGCCGCCTGGAGCAGGTAGCCGCCCGCGCCGTCGCCGGAGATGCCGACCTGGTCGGCGCTCCAGCCGACGGCGGTCGAGCCGAGCCAGGACGCGGCGAGCGAGGCGACAGCGACTCCGCCGAGCCCGAGGAGTACGAGCGCATCCTTGCCCTTGCGTACGACCGGGTTGCCCTCCTCGATGTCGTCGAGCCCCCATACGGCGCGCAGACAGTCCCGCATCGAGCCGATCCAGCCGATGCCGGTGACGAGCAGGAGGGCGCCGGCGATGAGTCCGACGGTGCCGGCGTTGGCGACGAGCCCGTCGATGTCGAGCTGGTCGGAGATGCCGGGAACCTGGTCGGCGATCTTCTTCTCGATCTTGTCGAGCTGCTCCTGGGAGAGGAGCGCGGCGCCGATCGCGGCGGCGACGGTGATCAGCGGGAAGAGGGCGAGGAAGGAGAGGAAGGTGATCGCGGCGGCGAGCCGGCTCCAGTGGACCTCGTCGAGGGTCTCGTACGAGCGCCAGGCGTGGGTCCGCATGAGGCGGGTGACCACGGGGCCGATGACGGGGAGCTTGGTCAGCCAGTCCATGTCGTACGCGTACCCCTTGATCCGTTGGTCCCGAAGATGGCCGGAGTACGAGAATCCCCCGACGGAGCGCGTGGGCCGGTGACCGACATCCCGGAGACCACACGGCGGCAATAGCGGCATAAGCCGCAGACACGGCTATACGGTCACCCTGATGGCTGTCGAGACCCCCGCCCTCTGAGGAGTACCCACCATGAAGGACGCCTTCGGCACCCCCCAGTCCCTGCTCGTCCTCGGCGGCACCTCCGCGATCGGCCTCGCCACCGCGCGCCGCATGATCGCCCGCGGCGTCCGCACGGTCTGGCTGGCCGGCCGCCCCTCCCCCGCGCTCACCGCCGCCGCGGACTCGCTGCGCGCGCTCGGCACGGAGGTGCGCACCGTCCCCTTCGACGCGCTCGACACCGAGTCGCACGAGGAGCGGCTCGGCAAGATCTTCACGGAGGGGCCCGTCGACGTCGTGCTGCTCGCCTTCGGGGTCCTCGGCGACCAGGCGCACGACGAGGCCGACCCCGTCGCCGCCGTCCGGGTCGCGCAGACCAACTACACGGGCGCCGTCTCGGCCGGTCTGGTGTGCGCGGGCGCGCTCCAGGCGCAGGGGCACGGCTCGCTGGTGGTGCTGTCCTCGGTGGCGGGCGAGCGGGCCCGGCGCGCCGACTTCATCTACGGCTCGTCGAAGGCGGGGCTCGACACCTTCGCCCAGGGCCTCGGGGACGCGCTGTACGGCACCGGCGTGCACGTCATGGTCGTCCGCCCCGGCGCCCTGCGGTCGAGGAGGCCGGCGGGGCGCGCCGAGGCGCGGCTCGCGACGACGCCGGAGGCGGTCGCGACCGCGATCGAGCTGGGGCTGCGGCGCCGCTCGGAGACGGTCTGGGTGCCGGGGGCGCTGCGGCTGGTGATGTCGGCGGTACGGCACACGCCGAGGCCGCTCTTCCGCCTCCTGCCCGTGTGAGACACGGGCGGAGGGTGAGTCCCCGGAGGGCTCAGCCCGCCGGGGTGGCCGTCGGCGCGTCGACCGGGCTGCCGCCCTGCGTCGGGACGGCCGAGATCGGCCGGCCGCTGCCGAACTCGTAGTCGTACAGCTTCCGCCACACGCCGTCCGGGCCCTGCTCGTACAGCGCGAACGAGCGGCACGTCCAGGCCGCCTCGTACCCGGCGAGCTCCTCGAACGCCCGGTCCATCCCCTTCTCGGAGATGGCGTGCGCCACGGTGACGTGCGGGTGGTACGGGAACTGGAGCTCGCGCGCGAGTGGTCCCTCCTCGTCCCGGATCCGGTGCTGGAGCCGGTTGCAGAGGGGGACGCCCTCCGCGAGCTTCACGAAGACGACCGGAGAGAGCGGGCGGAAGGTCCCCGTGCCCTGCAGACGGACGGGGAACGGCCGGCATCCGGCGGCGACCCCGGCGAGGTGCGCCTCGATCTCCGGGAGCCGCTCCTCGGCGACCTCGGTCGGCGGGACGAGGGTGACGTGGGTCGGGATGCCGTGCGCGGCGGGATCCCCGAAGCCCGCGCGCCGCTCCTGGAGCAGGCTGCCGTAGGGCTCCGGGACCGCGATCGAAACGCCGAGCGTTACGGTCCCCACGTCGTTCTCCTCCGTCGTCCGTCGAGTGGTGTGTCGGTCTCTGTGTCCGTGGTGGTGCAGCCGCCAGTGTGCGTCCTGCACCACCCTCGTGGCCAGGGTCCTAGGACTCAGTGCTTGGCGGGCAGGAAGCCCATCCGGTCGTAGGTCCGCGCCAGCGTCTCGGCGGCGACGGCCCGCGCCTTCTCCGCTCCCTTGGCCAGGACCGAGTCCAGCGTCTCCGGGTCGTCCAGGTATTCCTGGGTGCGCGCCCGGAACGGCGTGACGAAGTCCACCATGACCTCGGCCAGGTCCGTCTTCAGCGCGCCGTACATCTTGCCCTCGTAGCTCTTCTCCAGGTCGGCGACGCTCGTCCCGGAGAGGGTGGACAGGATGGTGAGGAGGTTGGAGACGCCGGGCTTGTTCTCCGGGTCGAAGCGGATCACGGTGTCCGTGTCGGTGACCGCGCTCTTGACCTTCTTCGCGGTGACCTTCGGCTCGTCCAGGAGGTTGATCAGGCCCTTCGGCGTGGACGCCGACTTGCTCATCTTGATCGCCGGGTCCTGGAGGTCGTAGATCTTCCCGGTCTCCTTGACGATGTACGGCTTGGGGACCGTGAACGTGTCGCCGAAGCGGCCGTTGAAGCGCTCCGCGAGGTCGCGGGTCAGCTCGATGTGCTGGCGCTGGTCCTCGCCGACCGGGACCTCGTTGGCCTGGTAGAGCAGGATGTCCGCGACCTGGAGGATCGGGTACGTGAAGAGGCCGACGGTGGCGCGGTCGGCGCCCTGCTTCGCCGACTTGTCCTTGAACTGCGTCATGCGCGAGGCCTCGCCGAAGCCGGTGAGGCAGTTCATGACCCAGCCGAGCTGCGCGTGCTCGGGGACGTGGCTCTGGATGAAGAGGGTGCAGCGGTCCGGGTCGAGGCCGGCGGCGAGGAGCTGCGCGGCGGCGAGGCGGGTGTTCGCCCGCAGCTCGGCGGGGTCCTGCGGGACCGTGATGGCGTGCAGGTCGACGACCATGTAGAAGGCGTCGTGGGACTCCTGCAGTGCGACGTACTGGCGGACCGCACCGAGGTAGTTGCCGAGGTGGAACGAGCCTGCCGTGGGCTGGATTCCGGACAGTGCGCGAGGTCGATCAGAGGCCATGCACATCATTCTCTCAGGTGTGGGAACCGATCCCCGACTGCCGGTGTATCAAGAGTGTGAGGACGCGGGAGGGGACCCGGGAGGGGGGCCTGGTCGACGACGAGGCCGTGGTGATCGCACGGGTGCGCGCCGGAGAGCCGGAGGCGTACGCGGAGCTGGTTCGCGCGCACACGGCGGTGGCGCTGAGAGCGGCCGTGGCGTGCGGTGCTGGTCCGGAGGCCGAGGACGTGGTGCAGCAGGCGTTCTTCAAGGCGTACCGCTCGTTGGGACGTTTCAAGGAGGGCGCGGCGTTCCGGCCGTGGCTGCTGCGGATCGTGGTCAATGAGACCAGGAACACAGTGCGCTCGGCGGGTCGGCAGCGGGCCGTCGCGGATCGGGAGGCGGACCTGCTCGGCGGGGAGCCGCGGATACCGGAGTCGGCGGATCCGGCGGTCGCGGCCGAGGAGCGGGAGCGGCGCCGGCGGCTGCTCGACGCCCTGGACGGTCTCGCCGAGGAGCACCGGCAGGTGGTGATCCACCGGTATCTCCTGGAGCTGGACGAGGCGGAGACGGCGGAGGCGCTGGGCTGGCCGAGAGGGACGGTGAAGTCCCGGCTGAGCCGGGCGCTGAAGAAACTGGGACCGGTGCTGGAGGGACTCGTGCGGGAGGGAGGTGAGGAGCGTGTCTGACGAGCGGCTGCCCAGTGAGCTGCGGGAGCTGGGGCGGCGGCTGCGGGTGCCCGACGTGGACGGCGAGTCCATGGCGGAGCGGGTGCTCGCGCAGCTCCTCGCCGAGCGCGTGCCGACGCCCGTGCCGGAGCCCCTGCCGGCGGAGCGCCGGTGGTGGACGTCTGTGCGGGAGTCGGCGCGGAGAGGGGCGCGGGAGCGGTGGCGGGCGCTGGTGGCGGTCCTGACCGGTGTCCTGATCGTGCTGGTGCTCACCCCTCCCGTGCGGGCGGCGGTGGCGGACTGGTTCGGCTTCGGCGGGGTCGTCGTGCGGCACGACCCCGGCGGCCGCCGCGTCTCGGTCGGTGGCGCGGTGCCGGGGTGCCCCGATCCGGTGCCCCTGGCGGAGGCCGGGCGCAGGGCGGGCTTCGAGCCGCTGATACCGGGCGCCCTCGGTCCGCCGGACGCGGTCGTGGTGACGGGGTCGGCCGAGCGGGGCAGGGCGGTGATCGGCCTGTGCTGGCGTGACGGGGAGCGGACGGTCCGGCTGGACGAGTTCCCGGCCCGGCTGGACATCGGCTTCGCCAAGGAGGTCAGGACACAGCCGGAGTGGGTGGAGCTGCCGGACGGCGGGCAGGGGTACTGGTTCGCGGCGCCGCACCTGCTGACGGTCCCGTTGGCGGACGGGACGGGCGGGGTGTGGAGACACGAGGTCCGCACGGCGGGCCCGACCCTGCTCTGGACGTGGAGCGGCGGCGCGCTCACCTTCCGCCTGGAGGGCATACCGGACCGGGAGGAGGCACGGAGGACGGCGGAGTCGGTCGGCTGACGGTGCCTGTCCGGCGTGCGCCGGACAGAGCCGTGGGCGCGCCGTCGCCGAGGTTTCCGCGTCCGGCGCGCGAGCGACGATAAGAAGGGGAGTTCACAACCCCTGAGCTCCCGGGCCGCAGGACGAACGGAGACCCCGTGTCGAGGACGCAAGAGGCCATCGCTTCCGCGGAGGCGTACAGCGCTCACAACTACCACCCCCTTCCGGTCGTCGTCGCCTCGGCGGACGGTGCCTGGATGACCGATGTCGAGGGGCGCCGCTATCTCGACATGCTCGCCGGGTACTCGGCGCTCAACTTCGGGCACGGCAACCGGCGGCTGATCGAGGCCGCGAAGGCGCAGCTGGAGCGGGTGACGCTGACGTCGCGCGCCTTCCACCACGACCGGTTCGCCGAGTTCTGTACGCAGCTCGCGGCCTTGTGCGGCAAGGAGATGGTGCTGCCGATGAACACGGGGGCGGAGGCGGTCGAGACGGCCGTGAAGACCGCCCGGAAGTGGGGGTACGAGGTGAAGGGCGTGCCGGACGGGCACGCGAAGATCGTGGTCGCGGCGAACAACTTCCACGGCCGGACGACGACGATCATCAGCTTCTCCACGGACCACGAGGCCCGGGACCACTACGGCCCGTACACGCCGGGGTTCGAGATCGTCCCGTACGGGGACCTGACGGCGCTCGACGCGGCGGTGACCGAGAACACGGTGGCGGTGCTGCTCGAACCGATCCAGGGGGAGGCCGGGGTCCTGGTGCCGCCGGCCGGCTATCTCCCGGGCGTGCGGGAGCTGACGCGCCGGCGGAACGTGCTGTTCATGGCGGACGAGATCCAGTCGGGTCTCGGCCGGACGGGGAAGACCTTCGCGTGCGAGCACGAGGGGGTGGTGCCGGACGTGTACATCCTGGGGAAGGCGCTGGGCGGCGGTGTCGTGCCGGTGTCGGCGGTGGTGGCCGACCGTTCGGTGCTCGGGGTGTTCAGGCCGGGTGAGCACGGGTCGACGTTCGGCGGTAATCCGCTGGCCTGCGCGGTGGCCCTGGAGGTGATCGCGATGCTGCGGACGGGCGAGTTCCAGGAGCGGGCGACGGAGCTGGGCGATCATCTCCACGCCGAGCTGGGGCTGCTCGTGGGCGGTGGGGCGGTGGAGGCGGTGCGCGGGCGCGGCCTGTGGGCAGGGGTGGACATCGCGCCGTCGCGGGGCACGGGCCGGGAGATCTCGGAGAAGCTGATGGAGCGGGGGGTCCTGGTGAAGGACACGCACGGGTCGACGATCCGGATCGCGCCGCCGCTGGTGATCTCGAAGGAGGATCTGGACTGGGGGCTGGAGCAGTTGAGGGGCGTGCTGTCGGACTGACGGGGTCCGTTTCGGGTGGGGGCGGGGCTCGCCCGTACCGGTCTCGGGCGGGGCAACTCGGGCCATTGACATGACAGTTGGTCTAGGCCAATGATGCCGCCATGCCGAGACTCCGTCTGCGTCACGCCGTGCGTGCCGGGCTCGCCGCCCTCGTCCCCCTCGCGCTCCTCGGCGCGTCCACGGGACCCGCGCACTCCGCCCCGAAGGCGGCCTGGCCCGAGCCCGTCCCGGTGGTCTCGCACGTCGAGACCACCGACCCGGTCGTCTTCATCACCATCGACGACGGCTGGTTCCACGACGCGGCGGCGGCGAAGCTGCTGATCGACCGCCGGGTGCCCGCCTCGCTCTTCCTGCTGCCCGGCGCGTACTCGTACGACTCCGGCTACTTCCACACCCTGCTGAACCAGGGCCGCTCCCGGGTCGAGAACCACACCGTCAACCACCCCGACCTGACCATGCTCGACGCCGCCGGCCAGCAGGCGGAGCTCTGCGGGGCCCGCGACCAGCACCTCGCCCAGTTCGGCGACGGTCCGCGGCTGCTGCGCCCGCCCTACGGCACGTACGACGCGACCACCCGGACCACCGCGCGCGCCTGCGGGGCGAAGGCCGTGGTGACGTGGACGTACGACCTCACCACCTGGGGAGAGTGGACGCCGCCGACGCCGACGCTCAAGGCCGGCGACATCATCCTGCTCCACTTCAACGAGACCCTGAAGGAGGACCTGACGCGGGCCCTGGCCCTGGCCGAGGCGGCCGGCCTCGAGCCCGCGCCGCTCAGGGAGTACGTACCGGAGTAACCGGCCCCTACAGGATCACGTGCGGGAGGAAGCGGGCGTACTCGTCGGTGACGAGGCCCGCGGACTCGCGGATCCCGAGCCCCGCCGCCTCGTTCTCGACGACCCACGCGCCGAGCACCACCTTGTTGCCGTCGAAGTCGGCCAGCGGGGCGAGCTCCTGGTAGCAGCAGGCCTCCCCGTCCCGCACGAAGGGCTCCGTGCCGGCCTCGTGGAGGGTGACGCCCGCGCCCTCGCGGCCGAGCAGCGGCTTGGCGACCCATCCCGTGGTCGAGGCGAGCTCGCGCGGGCCGTCGAGGTAGGCGGGGAGCAGGTTCGGGTGGCCGGGGTTCAGTTCCCACAGGATCGCGAGCAGCGCCTTGTTGGAGAGGAGCATCTTCCAGGCGGGCTCGATCCAGCAGGTGGTGCCGGTCCCGCCGCCGTTGTCGAGGGTGTCGAGGACGTGCTTCCCGAAGCGGTCGGTGGTCAGCCACTCCCACGGGTAGAGCTTGAAGCAGCTGCGGATGAAGCGGAGCCGGTCGTCGACGAACCGGCGCGAGAGCCGGTCCCAGCCGATCCGCTCGACGGAGAGCGCCTCCGTGTCGAGCCCGGCCTGCTGGGCGGTCTCGCGCAGGTACGCGACCGTCATCAGGTCCTCGCCGAGCTCGTCGCCGTCGGAGTGGACGAAGTGGACGGGGCCGGGCGGCAGGAGGTGCGCCTGCCGCTTCCAGGCGTCGACGAGCCGCTCGTGGAGGGAGTTCCACTGGTCGGCGCCGGGAAAGCGCTCCTCCATCCAGAACCACTGCGGGCTGGCGGCCTCCACCAGCGAGGTGGGGGTGTCGGCGTTGTACTCCAGCATCTTGGCCGGCCCGGTGCCGTCGTACCGCAGGTCGAACCGCCCGTACAGGGAGGGGAGTTCGTCGCGGCGCCGCCAGGCCTCGGCGACCAGGGACGCGAGCTTCGGATCGGTGATGCCGAGCTCGGCGAAGCGGTCCCGCTCGACGATGTGCGCGGCGGCCGCCAGGCACATCGCGTGCAGCTCCTCGACGACCTCCTCCAGGGCCTCGACCTCGGGCAGGGTGAAGGAGTAGTAGGCGCTCTCGTCCCAGTACGGGCGCAGCGAACCGTCGGGGTAGCGGGTCAGGGGGTAGACGACCCCCTGCTCCTCCACGATCGTCTGCCAGTCGGGCCGGGGGTCGATGGTGTGCCGCTTCATGTGCCGGGCCTTCCTCAGCCGCCGCCGGAGCCCGAGCAGCCGAAGCCGCCGGTGTCGACGGCCGCCTTGCTGAAACTGCCGCCGTCCACCTTGCCGCTCCGGACGGAGCCGCCGTAGTAGTACGAGCCCCGGGTCGTGCTGCCGCCGTCGTCGTCATCGCCGCCGCCGCTCTCGCACCGGTAACTGGGCAGCTCCTCCCGGGTCAGCGGGTCCACACACCGCCGGTCCGGCTCGGAGCCGCACGCGGTGATCGTCGCCGCGAGTACACCCATCCCGCCGAGCACCACCGTGCTCGACCTCAGCCTCCGCATGTCGGTCGCCTCCCCTTCGCGGTCGCGTCCGTCGTGGCCACGACAGTCGCGACCGCACAGTGTAGGCCGGTGATTTTCGGCCTCGCGTCCAGGACGGGACCTAGAGTCGTTTCGTGCTGCTAGGGATGATTTGCGCGCTTGCTTCGGCCTTCTGCTTCGGCGCGGCCTCTGTCCTTCAGGCGATGGCGGCCCGGGCCGCGGAGCCGGGAACGGGCGGGGGCGTCGACGTCGCCCTGATGTGGAGGGCGCTGCGGCAGTGGCGCTACCTCGCCGGCCTGGGGATGGACGCCCTGGGCTTCGCCCTGCAGATCGTGGCGCTGCGGACGCTGCCCATCTACGCGGTGGGCGCGGCGCTCGCCGCGAGTCTGGCCGTCACGGCGGTCATCGCCTCGCGGCTGCTGCGGGTGCGGCTGAGCCGGGTGGAGTGGGCGGCCGTGGCCGTGGTGTGCGCGGGGCTCGCGATGCTGGCGCTCGCCTCGGGGAAGGAGGGGCACCGCGAGACCTCGGAGGCGCTGCGGTGGGCGCTGCTCGGCGTCTCCTTCGGGGTGCTGCTGCTCGGCGTGGTCGCGGGACGGCTGCCGGCGAGATCGCGGGCCCTCGTCCTGGGCCTCGGGGCCGGCTTCGGCTTCGGCGTGGTGGAGGTGGCCGTCCGGCTGATCGAGGGCGTCGACTTCGCCGATCCGGTCTTGTACGCGCTGCTCGTGGGCGGCGGGGCGGCGTTCCTGCTGCTGACGTCGGCGCTCCAGCGGGGCTCGGTGACCACGGCGACGGCTGGCGCGGTGCTCGGCGAGACGATCGGGCCCGCGATCGTCGGGGTGGTGTGGCTCGGGGACCGTACGCGGGAGGGCCTGGGGTGGCTGGCGGTCCTCGGCTTCGCCGTGGCGGTGGCGGGCTCCCTGACCCTGGCCCGCTTCGGCGAGCCGCCGGTCGTGGACAGGATCGGAGAGGCCGTCGGGACGGAGGCCCTGGACGTGGGGCCGACTGCCGAGCGGGGGCCTCGCACGCCCTGACGGGGCGTCGGTCGCGGGGCAGGGACCGCCGCAGGCCTGCGGCGCAGCCTGCACTGACTGTCCATCAGGCGAGGGACTGGCTTGTTATTTCTGGCAGTTGTTGACCGATTCAAGTAGTCTTCGATCGCGTCGGGGGGCGCATGAGGATCACCCGGGATCGAAGCCTGGGGGGCAAGTGTTCAACACAGCATTGCTCGATCTGCCGTTTCCACCGCGCAGCAATCCGAGCCGGGGACGTGCCGCGCACCGCCACCAGGAGTGGCTGCTCCAGCACGAAGGGCTCGCCCGGACCATCGACCCGACGGCGTACGCCAAGTGGGACGTGCCCCGGCTCGCCGCGTTCACCAGTCCTGACTGCGCCACCGACGACCTGGCCCTCGCCGTCGATCTGCTCGCCTTCTACTTCCTCTTCGACGACCAGTTCGACTCGGATCTCGGCCGGTCACCGGCGCAGGTGGCGGAGATCTGCACCCGTCTGACGGGGCTCCTGCACGGAAACGGTCCCGAGCCCGGCGCCCGCACCCCCGTCGAGCTGGCCTTCGCCGACCTCTGGGAGCGCAGCCTGCGCGGCATGTCCGGCCGGTGGAAGGCCCGTTCGGCCTACAACTGGGAGTGGTACTTCGCCTGCCACCCGGCCGAGGCCGCCGGCCGGCTCTCCAGCCGGATACCGGACCGGGAGAGCTATCTGGCGCTCCGCCGGGGCACGGCCGCGATGGAGACCCTCTTCGACATGGTCGAGCGGCTCAACCGGTTCGAGCTGCCGCAGGAGGTGCTGCACCATCCGACCTTCCGCCGGATGCGCCAACTGGCCGCCGACATACCGTCGTTCACGAACGACGTGCACTCCTACGCCCAGGAGCTCGCCCGGGGCGACGTCGCCAACATGGTGATGATCGTCCGCGAAGAGCGCGGCGGCACCCCCGAGGAGGCGGCGGTCGAGGTGATGCGCGAGGCCCAGACGATGGTCGACCGCTTCGTGGAGCTGTCCGCCCAGGTCCCCGAGATCGGTGATCTCCTCGGTCTCCCCCCGGCCGGACGTGAGGCCGCCCGCCGGTACGTCGACGGCCTCGCCGCCTGGATCGCCGGCTACCACCGCTGGGAAGTCGACACCGGCCGCTACGGCCACTGAGCCGACACCCCGAACCCCTGGAGCCCCGTTCGGTCACTCGCCGAGCGGGCTCATTCCTGCCCCGGCCCTTCCGGAAGCGCACGCAGGAGAGCGGCGAGGGCACCCGGCCACGCACTGTCCGACGGTGTGGCGTAGCCGACGACCAGGCCGTCCAGGGCCGGCTCCACGGCCGGGCGGCGGAACTGGTTCACGCCCTGCACGGCGAGACCGTGCCAGGCGGCGGCCCGCAGGACGTCCTGCTCGGTGCCGGGCGGCAGCGCGAGGACCGCGTGCAGGCCGGCCGCGATCCCGCTGACCCGGGTCAGCGGCGCGTGCGCGGCCACCGCCTCCACCAGCTGGTCCCGGCGCCGCCGGTAGCGCAGCCGCACGGCCCGTACGTGCCGGTCGTACGCCCCCGAACCCAGGAACTCGGCGAAGGCCAGCTGGTCAGGCGCGCTCGACGCCCAGTCGACGGCCCCCTTCGCGGCGACCACCTCGTCCAGCAGCCCCTCCGGCACCACCATCCACGCCAGCCGCAGCCCGGGCGCCAGGGACTTGCTCGCGGTCCCCAGGTAGACGACCCGCTCGGGATCCAGGCCCTGGAGCGCGCCCACCGGCTGCCGGTCGAAACGGAACTCGCCGTCGTAGTCGTCCTCCAGGACGAAGCCCCCCGAGGCGCGCGCCCAGTCGACGACGGCCGCCCGCCGGTCCGGCGGCAGGGCACCGCCCAGCGGGAACTGATGCGCCGCGGTCAGGAGGACGGCGCCGACGCCTCCGTACTCCCGTGACTGGCCCGCCTTCCCCGGCTCGCCGGGCCCCGCCAGTTCCTCGACCCGGGTGCCGCGGTCGTCGAAGGGCAGGGGCGGGGTGCCGAGGCCGGCCCGGACGAGGAGGTCGGCGTGGACGCCGAGCCCGTACGACTCGACCGCCACGTCCCGCACCCCCCGGCCGCGCAGCACCTCGCCGATGAGCATCAGGCCGTGCACGAACCCCGCGCAGATCACGATCCGTTCGGGCCTGGCGTACACGCCCCGGGCCCGCGCGAGGTACTCGGCCAGGGCGGTGCGCAGTTCGATCCGGCCGCGCGGATCGCCATAGCCGAAGGCCTCGTTCGGGGCGGCCGTGAGCGCCCGCCGGTACGCCTTGAGCCAGTCGGCGCGCGGGAAGGAGGCGAGGTCGGGGGTGCCGGCCTTGAGATTGTGCGTCGCGGCGGCGGTCGGCCGGGGGCGGGCCGTCGTGGCGGGCCGGACCGTGGGCGCAGCCCTGCGCGGCGCCGCTCTCCGGGCGACGCGCGTGCCCGAGCCCTGCCGTGCCGTCAGCCACCCCTCGGCGACCAGCTCGGCGTAGGCGTCGGCGACGGTGTTGCGGGCCATGCCCAGGTCGACGGCGAGCGAACGGGAGGACGGCAGCCGTGTGCCCGCCTCCAGGCGCCCGCTGCGCACCGCCTCCCGGAGCGCGTCCATGAGCCCGGCGCGCAGTCGCGAGCCACGCAGTTCCAGATGGAGATCGGCACCCAAAGTGGCCCAGTCGTTCACCATGGGAGTGGACCATACTCCTGTGCCATCCCGCTCGTACGGTGAGAGCATGACGACCACCGCGACAGACAAGAACGCGCACGAGCACGCGCACGAGCACCCGCCCCGCCTCGCCATGGCCGAGCGGGTCCCCGAGTTCTACCGGGCGATGATGCGGCTGGAGGCGGCGGCCGCGAAGGACGTCGACCCGACCCTCTACCACCTGATCAAGATCCGCGCCTCGCAGGTCAACCGCTGCGCGTTCTGCATCGACATGCACGCCAAGGACGCGCTGGCGGAGGGCGAGACCGTCGAGCGGATCGTGCAGCTCGCCGCCTGGGAGGAGTCCCGGCACTTCTACACGGAGCGGGAGCTCGCGGCCCTCGCCCTGACCGAGTCCGTCACGGTCCTCACGGACGGCTTCGTCCCCGACGAGGTGTACGCGCGGGCCGCCGCGCACTTCGACGAGACCGAGCTCGCCCGGGTCATCGCCGCGATCGTCACGATCAACGCCTGGAACCGGATCGGCGTGACGACCCGGATGACGCCCGGCCACTACACCCCGCGCCCCTCGTGAGCCGGGACGAGAACGGCGTGAACGCCGGGATCCTGCGCGCCCTGCACCTCGGCCGGGCCGCCGGCGATCCGCTGGTGCTGCCAGGACCGTGGGACGCGGTGAGCGCCCGCACCTTCGAGGAGGCCGGTTTCCCGGCGCTCGCGACGCCGAGCGCCGGGATCGCCGCCGCCCTCGGGTACGCGGACGGGGAGACGCCGGCGGCGGAGATGTTCGCCGCGGTGGCGCGGATCGTCCGCTCGGTCTCCGTACCCGTCACGGCCGACCTGGAGGGCGGTTACGGGCTGCCGGCCGCCGAACTGGTGGAGCGCGTACGGGAGTCCGGCGCGGTCGGGGTGAATCTGGAGGACAGCGATCCCGCCGGGCTCAAGGACCCGGAGGCCCATGCCGAGTGGCTCGCGGAGGTGCGGGCGGCCGCGGGTCCCGGGCTCTTCGTCAACGCGCGCGTGGACGTGTACATCCGGCGGTCGCCCGACGGAACCGTCGTGAGGGACGCCGCGGTGGCCCGCGCCCGGCTCTACGCCGAGGCGGGCGCGGACTGCGTCTACCCGATCGCGGCCCCGCCCGCCGACCTCCCGGCCCTGCGTGCCGCGCTCGGCGACCTCCCCGTCAACGCCCTGTCCGTCCCCGGCGGCCCGTCCTTCGCCGAGCTCGGCCGTCTCGGTGCGACCCGCGTCACCTTCGGCGACGGCCTGCTCCTGCGCGCCACGGCCGACCTCACGGCCCTGGCGGCGAGGGTCAGGGGTGGTGCCGCGCCCACGGGCTGAGCACGGCACCGCCGTCGCCGTCAGTACGCGCCCGGGCGGAAGAACTCCAGCGCCACGCGCAGGACTTCGCGCTGCTTCGGCCAGTCGGCCTCCGGGCCGGCGGAGAGGATCGCGTAGTGGTTGCCGTCGGCCGCCGTGAAGGCACGGTCGACGACCTTGCGGCGGCCGCCCTCACGGTCGTACGCGTACACCAGCTCGACGGCGTCGGCCGGGGCGTCCGGTTCGCCGGTGACCCGGTCGAGGCTGACCTCCTCGTAGCCCGGCTTGTTGGCCCTGCCGTCGTCGGACGCGCCGCGCAGGGCCTCGTAGGGCGTCATGCCGGGCTCGGTGACGACGTAGACCTGGAGGAGGCTCTTGCCGTCGGGCGCGTTGTAGAAGACGCCCTGGTCGGACTCGGTGCGGTGCCAGCCGTCCGGAACGGCGACCGTGAAGCCCTTGAGGTCCTTCTGTACGCCGTAGCCGGGCGGGGGGACGCCGTCGGTGGGCTGGGTGGACGCGGAGCCGGAGGGCGAGGACGCGTCCGACGAGGACGCGGAGCCGGACGGCGAGTCCGTCCCGTACGGGGGCTCCGTGTCCGCCGGCCCGTCCGACGGCGTCGTTTCCAGCGGGGCCGAGACCGAGGCCGCAGGACCGCCGGCCGCCGGATCCCGCCCGTCGTCGCTCCGGCCCCAGAGCAGCCACGTGCCCACCGATCCCGCCGCCAGGACGGCGACGGCGACTCCCGCCACGACCGCACCGCGCGCACGCGGCCCACCGACCCGGGCCCCGGCGGGAGCCAGGCCGGTGGGGTACTGCCACTCCCCCGTCTCCGGTACGTATTCGGGGGCGTACGAGGGCGGGGGAGGCGGCAGAGGCGCGACGGGACCGGGAACTGGGCCGGTACTGGTACCGGGGCCGGAAGTCGATACCGGCGCAGGGCCGGGACCGGAAGCCGGTGCGGGACCGACGACCGGCGCGGGGCCGGCCGTCGGCAGCGGCGCCGGGGGCGGAGCCCGGAAGCTGTCGGACGTCTCCCAGCTCTGCGTCTCGTCGTTCCAGCGGGCGCTCATCTCACCCTCCGAGCAGGGCGCCGACGGCCTGCCCGACGGCCACGCCCGAGGCGAGGATGCCGGTCACCGTGCCCGCGTCCAGGAGCGCCTGGCGCAGCCGGGTCAGGCGGCCCGTGCCGGCTCGGCCGGTTCCCTCGATCTCGTCCTGGGCGTCGGCGAGTTCCTCGTCCAGGGTGGTCGTCTGCTCGGAGGCGACGACGCCTCCGAGGTCGGCCCTGAGCTTGCGGATCGCCTGGAGCAGTTCCTCCTGCTGCGGGTCACGGGCCGGCTGGGCGCCGCTCACCGTGCTGGTGACGGTGTTGTTGTCGCCGATGGTGACGTTGCCGCCGGTGTTGGTGACGTGAATGCCGCCGTTGCCGGTACCGGTGTTCTCAGCCACGGTCGCCTCCGCTGGTCGAGGTGGTGAAGGTCTTGTGGGTGACGGTGTTGTGGTTGCCGAGGGTGACGTTGCCCTTGGTGTTCTCGATGAACGTGCCGCCCTCGGCGACGTGCACGATCTTCTGCTCGAACTCGGCGGTCTCGTAACCGGCTTCGCGGAGCGCGACGGTCACACCGTTCGCGACCCGGTCCTGGATGCTCTTCAGGTAGCGGCTGACGTCCATCTCCTGGAAGAGGGAGGCCTCGTCGTCGGAGCCGAGCTCGCGGACCGAGGCCGCCGGTCCCTCGGGCAGCGCGTTCGCGTGGCCCGCAGTGAGCAGGCGCCAGCCCTGGCCGAGCGCCCGCCAGAGCGTGGCGACGGCCTGCCCGGCGGAGCGCGGGGTCTGGCCGAGCGCCCAGACGGCCTTGCCGAAGTGGTGGTTGTGCCGGTAGCGGTGGGCGATCCGGTCGGCGTACCGGTAGAGCGGCTTCACCGGCCGCAGGACGTGCGGGGCGACCTCCAGCATGAGCATGCCGCCCTGCGTGTGGACGCGGACGAAGACCGTGGCGACGATCTCCTCACCCCAGCCGCCGACCCGGATGCGGAGGAAGTGGCGGCGGGTCTCGCCGCCCTCCTCGATGGCGCCCGAGCGGTGCAGCTCGAAGCCCTCCGGGCTGTACGGGGCGGCGGTGCGGGCCGGCAGTCCGTCGACGGGCAGGAAGACGACCTCGTCGATCTCCAGTTCGCGCAGCCGGTCCCGTACGGCGGCCTGGATCTGCGGTGAACCGTGCGGGGAGGGCAGGCGCAGCGCCTCCACGAGCGGGACGACGTGCCGCATGATCGCGCTGTTGTCGAGCGGCTCGGGCGCCCCGCCGTCGAGGTTCTTGCGGGGGCGCAACTCGATGGAGAGCGACCAGGGTTCGTACGGGGCTCCCGCGCCGCAGAACGGGTCGTCGGAGCCGTACATGACGAGGCGCGCGTGCTGCTCGACGCGGATCCGCTCGCGCAGACGGCGGTTGCGGACGCCCTCGGCCTGCTCGGCAGGGTCGGAACGGACGTCGGGGAAGCGCTCCTTGGAGAGCTCCTGGGTGAGCGCGCGGGCGAACTGGCCGCGCTGGGTCGCCACCGCCCAGGCCACGAGCAGCGGCACGGCGACGGTGATCCACACCTCCAGCGGGCCGATGCCGAACATCCCCTCGGCGGCGAGGCCGAGGGCGAAGCCGAGGAACTCGCCGGTCTCGGAGACGTCGCCGAGGAACTCCCAGCCGGTCTCGTCGTCGCCGAAGGCGAGGAAGAGGAGGAGCAGCGCCGACTGGACGAACGTGATCCGCCCGTACCAGCGCAGGACGAAGGCGGGGACGGTGCGGTAGAAGGGCGCGGTGGCGGACCGGCCGCGGACCCAGCGGGCGAGGCCGAGCACGAGGAACGGCACGATCAGGAGGGTGATCAGGCCCTTGGTGAGCGGGATCGCGATGATCCAGAGGGCGAGGATGCCGGCGGCCCAGGCGAGTTCGACGCGGCGGGCGCGGAGCGCGTGCGCGAGGACGCGGCCGGCGTCGAAGCCGAGGGAGGGTGCGGCGAAGCGCTCCTCGTGGACGTACAGCTGGTCGATGACGGCGTCACGGAAGCCGTCGTCGAGGTAGGTGCCGGCGCAGAGCAGGCGGGTCGACTCGCTCGCGGAAGGCGAGCGGCGCGGGTCGACAGTGGGCGGCGCACCGGGTGGCTGTCCTGGCTGCTGAGGCACGAACGACTGCGTCAAAACTCCCCCGATGCATGGAACTGTCCCTGATTTTGGCCCACTTGGCCGGGAACCGGTGGAACAGCATAGGGGAGGCGACGGCTCGCCGTCGGACGTGAAACGGCGCCCCCGGGCCGTACGGTCGGTCGTACGGTCCGGGGGCGCCGGGAATGTGGGGCCGGGTCAGGCCCTCGGGCCGCGGCTCAGATGAGGCCGAGCTCGCGGACCGCGTCGCGCTCCTCCGACAGCTCCTGGACGGAGGCGTCGATGCGGGTGCGGGAGAACTCGTTGATCTCCAGGCCCTGGACGATCTCGTACTTCCCGTCGGTGCAGGTGACGGGGAAGGAGGAGATGAGGCCCTCGGGAACGCCGTAGGAGCCGTCCGACGGGATGCCCATGGAGGTCCAGTCGCCCGCGGCGGTGCCGTTGACCCAGGTGTGGACGTGGTCGATGGCGGCGTTCGCGGCGGAGGCGGCGGAGGACGCGCCACGGGCCTCGATGATCGCGGCGCCGCGCTTGGCGACGGTCGGGATGAAGGTGTCGGCCAGCCACGCCTCGTCGGCGACGGCCTCGGCGGCGTTCTTGCCGGCGATCTCCGCGTGGAAGATGTCCGGGTACTGGGTCGCCGAGTGGTTGCCCCAGATGGTGAGGCGCTTGATGTCCTCGACGGAGGCGCCGGTCTTCGCCGCGAGCTGCGAGAGCGCGCGGTTGTGGTCCAGGCGGGTCATCGCGGTGAAGCGCTCGGCCGGTACGTCCGGGGCGGCGGCCTGGGCGATCAGGGCGTTGGTGTTGGCCGGGTTGCCGACGACGAGGACCTTGATGTCGTCCGCGGCGTGGTCGTTGATGGCCTTGCCCTGCGGCTTGAAGATGCCACCGTTGGCGGCGAGCAGGTCACCGCGCTCCATGCCCTTGGTACGGGGGCGGGCGCCGACGAGCAGCGCGACGTTGGCGCCCGCGAAGCCCTGGCTCGGGTCGTCGAAGATGTCGATGCCCTTGAGCAGCGGGAACGCGCAGTCGTCGAGCTCCATGGCGGTGCCCTCGGCGGCCTTCACGCCCTGCGGGATCTCGAGGAGGCGCAGCTTGACCGGCACGTCCGCGCCGAGCAGGTGGCCGGAGGCGATGCGGAAGAGCAGCGCGTAGCCGATCTGGCCGGCCGCGCCGGTGACGGTGACATTCACGGGAGTGCGGGTCATGGCGATCTCCGTAAGACAGCTGGCGGTGGGGGTCCCTGCCCCGGGTTCCGGACGTCCCTTCGTGATCGACGATCGACGATCGATCAGGGTGTGATCGATCGGTGTCTCGACGTGAAGAGATTTCCAGCGGTCAGGCTATCGGACCCGGGGGGCCCCGCACCCCCACCCCCTTGTGGTCCGGCTCACTGCCACCCGTCCGAGACCGCGGAGGTCCGTCAGTTCGTGGTGCAGGCCTCGCTGCCGTCGGTGAGCGTGGCGCAGGCGGTCGCGTCCGCGGCGGCGGTGACCGCGAGCATCGGGGTGTACGCGTCGGTGTCGGCGCCGCCCCCCTGAGCCAGCACCGCGGCGCGCCGGGTGGCCCCAGCGACCTCCACCGTGACGGTGTCCCCCGCTACGGCTCCGGTGATCCGGGCCCAGGCCGCCGCGCAGGTCGCGCTGTGCCGGACCTCGACCAGGGCGGTGCCGACGCGGGTGCGGGCGACGGTGGTGGCGCGGGGCCCGCCGCAGCCCATGGCCTCGGGGTCGCGGCCGGTGCAGCCGGGGCCCGTGCACCGCACGCCGGCGGGGAGGTCGGTGCTCGGCGTGGCGGTCGGGGCGGTGGGGGCGGTCGGGGAGGGCGGGGTGGTGGCCCGGCCATCGGTGCGGTCCGTACCGCCCAGGTCGACGAGGAGGACGGCGGCGGCGACGACGAGCAGGGCGCCGAGGGTCCCGGCGACGTACAGGAGGAGGGTCCGGCGGGGCGTGGGTGGCGGGGAAGCGGGTGCCGGCTGTTCCCGGGAGGCCGGGGCGGGGACCCGGTCGAGGCGCCGGATCTGCAGGGTCAGGTCGTCGGGGGGACCGTCGGAACGGGGGCCGGCGTCATGAGAGCCCTCACCGAGATGGCCATCGGGGTGACCGCCGCCCCTCACCCACCCCTGCTCGGCGCGCTCCCACTCCGCCGCGAGGTCCCCCGGGTCCGTCCCCGTCACTTCGGCGAGCGCCGCGACGGCGTTCCTGGGGACGGGCCGGCGCGCGCTCAGATAGGCGTCCCACGCGCTCCGTTCGTGCCCGGTGCGCTCGGCCACGGCGGTGACGCCGAGGCCGCTGCGGTCGACCAGCCGACGGAGCCGCTCCGTGAACGTGCGGACGTCCGGGTCGAGTTCGTCCGGCAACGCCTTCCAGCCAGGCATGTACGCCCCCCTAGGGCCTGTCTGACAATTCCCGCCGGACAGGCCCTGTTCCACGACCTCCCCATGCGTTCTCGAAGGATGGCAGCTCCGAGGGCGATCCGCGCCCCGGATGCGGAGGCGAGGTGGCGGAATGGTCACTTCCGTGCCACAGCGGACGGCCGGAACTTGAACCACGTTGGCGCGTACATGACCCTTGATCACAGCGGTGCCCGCCCTCCCACGGGGGAGAGGGCGGGCACCGTGCCGATCACCGTCGCTAGGTCACGGTGAGATGGAGGACGTCCTCCAGGAACGGGATGCGCAGCCAGGGCTCCGGCTGCACCATGAGCGCGAGCAGCACGATCAGGCCGCCCATGACCCCGTACGTGATCATGTCCGTGAAGCGGGACCGCACGGCCAGCATGCCCACGGACGGCACCACCCTGCGCATCGCGGCCCCGACGAGCAGAGCCGCGCCGACCAGCATCGCGCCCACCCGGAAGGCCTGCGGGAACGCGTCCGTGCCCACCACGACGAGGCCGCTGCCGGCGAGGACGAGAACGGTCAGCAGGGGCCATTGACGCGCTGGCGCGGAGGCATCACCGGGCGCCGCCCGGCCGCCGCCCTCGGGCCGCGCGGTGTCGGTGGTGAGACCGAACCGGCGCCCCCGGGACTCCCTGGCGACTGCGCCGGTCAGGGCCGCCTCACCCGTCCCCGCCTCGCCGGTCATGGCCTCACCTGCCACGGCCTCACCCGTCACGACCTCGCCGGTCAGGGCCTCACGTGTCACGGCCTCGCCCGTCACCGCCTCGCCGCCGGCCGCGGGGTCCTCCGCCGCCGCCCCGTCCTTCGAGCCCACGTCAGCGGGCCGCGGCCGCGCGCTCGGCGGCCTCGACGACGTTCACGAGGAGCTGGGCGCGGGTCATCGGGCCGACGCCTCCCGGGTTCGGGGAGATCCAGCCGGCGACCTCGGCGACGGCGGGGTCGACGTCGCCGAGGATCTTGCCCTCGCCGTTGCGCGAGACGCCGACGTCCAGGACGGCGGCGCCCGGCTTCACGTCCTCCGGCTTGATCAGGTGCGGCACGCCGGCCGCCGCGACGATGATGTCGGCGTTGCGGAGGTGCGCCGAGAGGTCCCTGGTGCCGGTGTGGCACTGGGTCACGGTCGCGTTCTCGGAGCGGCGGGTGAGGATGAGCGGCATCGGGCGGCCGATGGTGACGCCGCGGCCGACGACCACGACCTCGGCGCCGTTGATCTCCACGCCGTGCGCGCGGAGCAGGGTGATGACGCCGTTCGGCGTGCAGGGCAGCGGGGCGGGCTCGTTGAGCACGAGACGCCCGAGGTTGGTCGGGTGGAGACCGTCCGCGTCCTTGGCCGGGTCCATCAGCTCCAGGATGCGGTTCTCGTCGATGCCCTTCGGCAGCGGCAGCTGGACGATGTAGCCGGTGCAGGTCGGGTCCTCGTTGAGCTCGCGGACGACCGCCTCGATCTCCTCCTGCGTGGCGGTGGCCGGAAGCTGACGCTGGATGGAGGCGATGCCGACCTGCGCGCAGTCGCGGTGCTTGCCCGCGACGTACTTCTGGCTGGCGGGGTCGTCGCCGACGAGGACGGTTCCCAGACCGGGCGTGACGCCCTGGTCCTTGAGGGCCGCCACGCGGACGGTCAGTTCGGACTTGATCGCGGCTGCGGTGGCCTTGCCATCGAGAATCTGGGCGCTCATGCGGACATCCTCCCGGATGACCCCCGCCTTGTTCCAATTCGCTCCCGCCGGACGGCTCGTCCTACCGGACGCAGATTGCACTTGCACAACTCCACCGCGTATCGACTGGACAAAAAGTCGACCGTACGACGACGATGACCCGCGAAGTACCGCGGAAAGTGCCGGGGGGAATCCGCTCAAATGCCGTGAAAGTCCTCCGCGCGGGCCGCGTCGTCCCCGCACAGAAAACTTCACGGAGGAATCCCGCGATGAGCTTCGGCGACTCGAACAACCCCTACGGCCAGCCCCAGGGCCAGCCCCAGCAGCCCGGCTACGGCTACCCGCAGCAGGCCCCGCAGGGCGTGCCGCCGCAGCAGGGTTACGGCTACCCGGCCGCCCCGGCCGCGCCGTACGGCGGCGGCTACCCGGCCGCGGTCACCGAGATGCCGGGCAGCGTCAAGGCCGCCCGCGTGATGCTGTTCGTCATCGGCGGTCTGCAGATGGTCGGCGTGGTCCTCTTCGCGCTGACCGCCATGACCATCTCCGCCGCGCAGAACGACCCGACGCTCAAGGGCGACGTCCAGTTCCAGCAGCTCGCCGACCTGTCGACCGGAGCCATCTGGGGCTTCACCGCGGTCGTCCTGGCCTGGGGCGTCCTCTCGATCGTCCTCGGTGCCAAGTTCGGCAGCGGCGGCAACGGCATCCGCGTCACGGCGCTCGTCTTCGGCATCATCACCGCCATCCTCGGCCTCTACCCGTTCGTGATCGTCGGTCTCGCGCACACCGTGATGGCCATCCTGATCGCGGTCTTCGTGGGCAAGTCGGACGGCGCTGCCTGGTTCAACCGCAACAAGCAGGCGCAGTACTGATCCGCCTGGCAGCGCGAGGGGCCGGGTTCCGTACGGAAGTACGGAGCCCGGCCCCTCGGCCGTTCCCTGCGGTCACACGCGCTTGAGCACCGCGAACCCGTCCGAGCGGTACGTGATCTCGTAACGCGCCTCCGGGTGCAGTTGCGAAGCCAGCTGCGCCGGGTCCGAGATCTGCTGCGACCAGCCGCGCAGGTCGAAGGCGAGATAGTCCGGGGTCGCGCCCTTCGAGGTGCCCACCCAGTAGACCCGGTGGTCCGCCGTGAGGTGGGCGAGGAGCGAGACGTCCGCCTCGACGCTCACGCCCTCCGGCACCGCGTCCACCGCCGCCCGCGCCTGCTCGGCCCGGGTGTCCGTGCGGTACGTCTCCGACTTCAGCAGCTCCCGCAGCGGCAGGTTCATGGCGAGCACGAGCGCGACCGCCGTCGCGACGGGGACGACGACCTTCCCGTACGCGGCGAGCCAGGCGCGCGGCGAGGTGCGCACGGACCGGACGCCGTCCACGAGGGCCAGGAAGAGCACCGGCATGAGGATGGCGCTGTAGTGCCAGTGCAGGCCCCAGTGGTTGGGGTCCTGGGAGAGGAAACGCCAGCCCAGGGTCGGCAGGACGAGCAGGACGAGCGGCGAGCGCAGGGCGAGGAAGCCCGTGACGGCGAGCAGGAAGAAGACCATCTCCCAGCGCTCGCCGGAGACGAGGGCGTCGCCGATGACCTGCCCGACGGAGGTCTCGGCCCCCTGTCCCGTCTTCTCGATCTTCGACCAGTAGTCGTACTCGCCGACCCGGCTCGCCGCCGGGATCAGGACGAGGACCGTGAGGGCGAAGGCCGCCACGCCGAAGCCGGCCAGGGCGGCGCCCAGCCGCTTCTGACCCTTCAGGAAGAGGACCGCGCCGACCATGGCGACGGTGAGCCCCATGTCCTCCTTGACGAGGACGAGCGGGGCGGACCAGGCGACGGCCGCGGTCCAGCGCCCGAGGAGCAGCGCCCGGCAGGTCAGGGCGAGCATCGGGACGGCGAAGGCGATCTCGTGGAAGTCGGACTTGACGGCTTCCTGGAGCCCCCAGGACAGCCCGTACGCGACGGTGAGTCCGATGCCGGCGGCCCGGCTGCCGAGGATCTGCTGGGTGGTGCGGCCGACGACGACCGCGGAGGCGGCGAAGAGCGCGGCCTGCCCGAAGAGCAGGGAGACGGGCGAGGGCCAGATCCAGTACAGGGGCGCGAGGAGCGCGGTGATCGGGCTGAAGTGGTCGCCGAGTATGTGGAAACCGGGGCCCTTGATGTCGACGATCGGGGCGCGGAACTCGGCGTACGCCCTGACCGACTCCCCGAAGATGCCGAGGTCCCAGGAGGGGGTGCGGAAATGCGTGTACTGCACCCAGGAGTAGAGGAAGTACAGGCCGCAGAGGACGACCGCGAGAATCACATAGGGCCTCAGCGGTGCCGGGGAAAGGCCGCCGTCGGTCGCGTCCGGGTCGTGGGTGTCCGCCGTATCCGCAGCGGCCCTGTTCAGTACGTCCAACACCACGTCCCCCACAACCGGCGGCCGACAAAAGAGCAACCCATTAGACCAGAGTCCACCCGTTCGGCGGATCTGTCGCCGCCGGGCGGGTGCACCGAGTGGTTCCGGTAGAACCGGGGGCGGCCCGCCGGTACCTGTCGGACAGGTACCGGCGGGCCGCCCGCCCGTCGTCGATCAGTGGAAGAAGTGGCGCGTGCCGGTGAAGTACATCGTCACGCCCGCCTTCTTCGCCGCCTCGACGACCTGCTCGTCGCGGACCGAGCCGCCCGGCTGCACGACCGCCTTCACGCCCGCGGCCGTGAGGATCTCCAGGCCGTCGGGGAAGGGGAAGAACGCGTCCGAGGCGGCGTACGCGCCGGCCGCCCGCTCCTCGCCCGCCCGCTCGACGGCCAGCTTCGCCGAGTCGACGCGGTTGACCTGGCCCATGCCGACGCCGACCGAGGCGCCGCCCTTGGAGAGCAGGATGGCGTTGGACTTGACCGCGCGGCAGGCCTTCCAGGCGAAGGCGAGCTCGGCGAGCTCCTCGGCGGACAGGGCGTCGCCGGTCGCCAGGGTCCAGTTCGCCGGGTCGTCGCCCTCGGCCTGGAGGCGGTCGGTGACCTGGAGCAGCGCGCCGCCGTCGATCGGCTTGACCTCGACCGGGTTGGCCGGGGCGCCGTCGGCGCGGAGCACGCGGATGTTCTTCCTCTTGGCCAGGACCTCGACGGCGCCGTCCTCGTAGCCGGGGGCCACGATGACCTCGGTGAAGATCTCGGCGACCTGCTCGGCCATCGCGACCGACACCGGGCGGTTGACGGCGATGACGCCGCCGAACGCGGACAGCGGGTCACAGGCGTGCGCCTTGCGGTGCGCCTCGGCGACGTCGGCGCCGATCGCGATGCCGCACGGGTTGGCGTGCTTGATGATCGCGACGCAGGGCTCGGAGTGGTCGTACGCGGCCCGGCGCGCGGCGTCGGTGTCCGTGAAGTTGTTGTACGACATCTCCTTGCCGTGCAGCTGCTCGGCCTCGGCGAGGCCGCCCGTGCCGTCGACGTAGAGCGCGGCGCCCTGGTGCGGGTTCTCGCCGTAGCGCAGCACGTTGGAGCGCTCGTACGTGTGGCCGAGGAAGTCGGAGAAGCCCGACTCGTCGGCGGCGGTGTAGTCCGCGGCGAACCAGGAGGCGACGGCCACGTCGTACGCGGCGGTGTGCTGGAAGGCCTGGGCGGCGAACCGCTTGCGCAGGCCCAGCGTGGCGCCCCCGGTCTCCTTGACCGCGAGGAGGACCGCGTCGTACGCGCCCGGGTCGGTGACGACCAGCACCGACGGGTGGTTCTTGGCGGCGGCGCGGACCATCGACGGGCCGCCGATGTCGATCTGCTCGACGCACTCGTCGGGGGTGGCCCCGGAGGCGACGGTCTCCTTGAACGGGTACAGGTTCACGACGACGAGGTCGAAGGGCTCGACGCCCAGCTCGGCGAGCTGGTTGCGGTGGTCCTCCAGGCGCAGGTCGGCGAGGATGCCGGCGTGCACGCGCGGGTGCAGCGTCTTGACGCGGCCGTCCAGGCACTCGGGGAAGCCGGTGAGCTCCTCGACCTTGGTGACCGGGATGCCGGCGGCGGCGATCTTGGCGGCGGTGGAGCCGGTGGAGACGAGGGAGACACCCGCCTCGTGCAGGCCGCGGGCCAGCTTCTCCAGGCCGGTCTTGTCGTAGACGCTGACGAGTGCGCGGCGGATGGGGCGCGTCGTACCTTCGGCGGTCACGGGATTGTTACCTTTCGTCCCTCAATGCGGTAGCCGTGCCGGGCCAGACGCCCCACGACCTCGACGAGCAGCGAGCGCTCGACTTCCTTGATGCGCTCATGGAGCGCGGTTTCATCGTCCTCGTCCCGGACCTCGACGACGCCCTGGGCGATGATCGGGCCGGTGTCGACACCGTCGTCGACGAAGTGGACGGTGCACCCGGTGACCTTCGCGCCGTAGGCGAGGGCGTCACGCACCCCGTGGGCACCGGGAAAACTGGGGAGCAGCGCCGGGTGGGTGTTGACGACCCGGCCGCCGAAGCGGGCGAGGAACTCCTTGCCGACGATCTTCATGAACCCGGCCGAGACGACGAGGTCCGGCTCGTGGGCGGCGGTCGCCTCGGTGAGGGCGCGGTCCCACTCCTCGCGGGTCGCGTGGTCCTTGACGCGGCAGACGTAGGTCGGCAGCCCGGCGCGCTCGGCGCGCTCCAGACCCACGATGCCGTCGCGGTCCGCGCCGACGGCGACGATCTCGGCCCCGTACCCCTCGGGGTCGGCGGCGATGGCGTCGAGGAGGGCCTGCAGATTGGTACCGGAACCGGAGACCAGGACGACGAGGCGGGCGGCAGCCACTGGGTCACTCTTTCCGTGGTGTTTGTACGGTCGTACGAACGAATCGTGTCGCTCGATACGGGGAACCCTACGAATGGCTCGACCGTCAGCAACGATACCGGCACACCGGACGGCCCCCACGGGACGGGGGCGGAGCAGGGCGGTAGCGTCAGGGCCCAGGGCCTGTCTTTGGGATCAGGCCGGACCAGAAGAGACAGCAGCGGAGGCCGCGGGTGCGGTCGCGGTCGCGACGACAGAGGGAAGACGTCCAGCACATGCCGGAGCGCCAGTCCACGAACGACAACAACCCGTTCGCGCCGCCGCCCGAGGGCCGGCCGGATCAGCCGTGGCAGCCGCGGCGACCGGAGGGCTCGGGCGACGACACGTCCGGTTCCTCGGGTTCGCCGGACGCTTCCGGAGCCGAGCCGGGCGAGACCGGGTCGTCCGGGGCTCCCGACGGCCGTTGGAGCCCGCAGCAGCCGGGCCGCTCGACGGACGGCTTCGGCCGGGGTCCCGACGGCCGGGGCGGCCAGGAGGGCGGCTCGGGGCAGAGCGGGTCCGGGCGGGACAAGGGGCTGCGCTGGGATCCGACGGACCCCGCGCAGCGGCGGGCGCGCTACGCGATCCTCGCGGGCATGTGGGCCTTCTTCTTCGCCATCTTCGAGATCCCGGAGCTGGCGCTGCTGCTCGGCGCCCTCGGGCTCTACTGGGCCATCAGCTCGCTGCGGACGAAGCCGGGGGAGGCGACGGCGTCGGCCGCCGTGTCGCCGACGTCACAGCCGGACGCGCCCGCCACCCCGCCCGTCGCGCCCGCTCCCGCTTCCGCGCCGGCCCCCGGCACGGCGCCCGTCCGCTCGATGCGGACGGCCGCGATCAGCGGTCTGGTCGCGTCGGTCGTGGCCCTGATGATCGTCGCGGTCGGCTTCACCATGCAGCTCGTCTACCGGGACTTCTACGAGTGCCGTGACGACGCCCTGACCCACGCGGGCGAGCTCGCCTGCAACGACCTGCTGCCGAAGCCGCTGCGCGCGGGCTTCGGCGTGCGGGAGTAGTCCCCTCTCACGCCTTGGGCGGCGGCGGGGAGGACTCCCACGCCGCCGGGAGGTAGTCGTACGGCTCGAAGCCGGCGTCGTCATCCAGGTCCAGGTCCAGTGCCGGGGTTGAGGGCGTCGTGACGGCGGGGGGCGTCGTGGCGGTGACGGCCGGAGCGACGTCTGCCGCCGAGGTCGCGATCGATGTCGGGTCCGGCGCCGCGTCCGGCTCCGTCTCCAGGTCGAAAGGCTGCCCGGACCTCGCGCCCGTCCCCGCCCCGGCCCCCGCCCCCACGGACGCGGACGCCGGTACGGATACGGACGCGGGTGCGGACCCAGGCGCCGGTACGGGCAGCGGCAGGGGCTTCGGCCGGAGCGCCCGCCGGCCCCAGGCCCGTACCGTCAAGGCCACCGGCACCCCGACACAGGCACCCCAGAGCACCGTCGCCGCGCCCGCCTGCCACCACACCGGGCCGAAGGCGGACAGCCGGCCGGAGCCGAGCGGGCCGCCCGCCGCGGCCGCCAGGACGGCGATGACCACCCCGCAGCCCCAGGCGGCCGCCAGGGCCGCCAGCGCCGCGTCCCGGACCGGCCAGCCCCGCGCCGTACGGCCCACGCGCCACCCCTGCACCAGGGTCGCGGCCAGCGGGACCGCCGCGGCCGCCCAGTGCGCCCACGTGCCGCGCCCCTCGGCGGGCAGCGCGGCCAGGAGCGGGAACGACGGCAGGGCCGGGTCGCCGGCGAGACCCAGCGGGGTCGCGAGCGCACCCGTACCGAGGGTGAAGCCGGGGCCGAGCCCGTACGCCGCTCCCCACACGGCCGCGTTCGGCAGGAGCGCCAGGACGAGGAGCAGGACCGCCGCGCGGCCCGACCACTCCCCCGCGAGGCCCTCGAAGGCGGTCTGCGCCTCGCCCGCGTGCCAGGCCAGCGAGACCGCGGCGAGCACCGCGCCGCCGCCGCACAGCGTCACGAGCCCGAGCCCCGCCGCGCGCAGGGCCGCGGCCGCCTGCCGCTGTCCGGGCAGCGGACGGCCGAGCGCCGTCCAGACGCCGGCCCCCGCCGCGCCGAAGACGACGGCGGGCAGCCAGAACCCGGCGCTGATCAGCTCGGCGGGCAGCGGACCGCTCTCGCTGTAGACCACCGCGACCGCCGCGACCAGCAGGTATCCCCCGGCCACCGCCGCCACCGCGCCGCTCGGGGAGGGGCGCGGCCGGTCGCTTTCGGCCCCCGGGTCGAGGGTGTCGCGGGCCGCACGGTGGACGAGCCAGACGGGCAGCACGGCGAGGAGCATCGGCACGATGCCGAGGGGCGCGGGCAGGCCGGACAGCGTGTCCGTACGGGCCAGGTCCACGCCGTGGGCGAGGAGCCAGAGCCCGGCGGCGACGTGCAGGGCGCCACCGGGGCCGCTGTCGGGGTACGGGGAGCTGATCCAGGCCGCGGTCACCAGGACGGCGAGGGCGCCGAGACCGAGCCCGGCGGCGACTGCGCCCCGGACGCAGGCGGTGGCCAGGGCGGCGGAACGCCCGCCCTGGACCAGGGAGTGCTCGGTCAGATGGGTCACGGGGCCATGCTGCCAACGACACGCGCTTTAGCCGCGTAACAGGCAAACCTCCGCTGTGTCGCTCAAGATACGTTTATGTACTTTTCCGCCCATAGCAGCTCTGCGGGAGGTCGACGCCGATGAGCCGGAGCACCACGGATTCCGCATCCTCCGTCACCCTGCCGACACCGAAGGAGCGGCGTAGGTTGCGTGAGGCCCTCGCCCTGAGCGAGGAGCAGGTCGCCGAGGCCATGGGCGTCACGAAGGCCACCGTCAAGGCCTGGGAGACCGGGCGCTCGGCGCCCCGGGGCCGCAAGCGCGAGGCGTACGCGAAGCTGCTCGGCCCGCACGAGGGTGCCGCGGCGCCCGGCGCCGCGCAGGAGCCCACGCAGCCCGAGAAGCCCGCGCCCACGTCGACGACGTCCGCGACGTCCGCGACGTCCGCACCCGAGCCCGCTTCGGCTTCGCCATCGGCCTGGGGCTCGCCATCGGTCTCACCATCGGCCTCGGTCTCGCCCTTCGCCTCCGCCAACGTCCGGCCCAAGGCCGCCGCCAAGCGGGCGGCCAAGCCGCCGAAGGCTCCCTCGCCCGCTCCGGTCATCGCCTCCGGGCCCGCCCGCAAGGGCGCCCCGAAGCCTCCGGAGCGCCTGAAACCCGCTGCCGCCGAGAAGCCCGCGGCAGCGGGCGTGGCGGCAGGCGGGACGGCGACCGTCGCCCCGGGCCCGGAGTCCGCTCGGCCACCCGCCGAGCCGGGACTCACCCCCGCGGAGGCCTTCGACGCGCTGTACACGCACTCCGCACCCGGCCTCGTCCACCAGACCTATCTGCTCACCGGTCGCCGCCGGCTCTCCCGCGAGTCCGTCGAGTACGCCTTCCACCACGCCTGGGAGCACTGGCCCGAGGTCGCCGTCGACCCGGACCCGGTGGGCTGGGTGCGGGCGGCGGCGTACGAGTACGCCCTCTCCCCCTGGCACCGGCTGCGGCGCGCCCACAAGCACCCCGACTCCCCGCCGACCGAGGCGAACCGGCGGGCGCTGCTGGCCGCGCTGCTCGAACTGCCCCCGCCGTACCGCCGTACCGTCCTGCTCTACGACGGGCTCGGCCTCGACCTGCCGGACACGGCCGCCGAGACCGAGGCGAGCACGCCCGCCGCCGCGAACCGGCTGCTGCACGCCCGTACGGTCCTCGGGCAGCGGATCCCCGAGCTCGCCGAGCCGGAGGCCCTGCACCACCGGCTGCACGCGCTGGTCTCCGAGGCGCCGACGGCGACCCTCCCGGCGGCGCGCACGGTCCGGACCGGCAGCGAGCGGCGGACCCGCAGGTGGACGCGGGCGGTGGTCGGGGTGACGGCGGTCCTGATCTGCGTGACGGCCTTCACGGCGGCGACCGCTCCGACGCACTACCTGCCCGTGGAGGTCCCCGGCGAGACCGTCAACGGCGTGCCGGTGCGCGGCGGCTCGCAGAAGCTCGGCCCGGAGGACGTCGAGCTCCGCGACAGACTCCGCTCCGAGCCGAACCCGGGCCCCGAGCGGCTGGTCCCGTCGGCGGAGTAGCGCGGACGGGCCGTACGTACGCGAGCACGAGCGGGCCCGTACGGACGCGAGTGGGCCCCGCCCCCGCCCGGTTTCCCGGGAGGGGCGGGGCCCACTCGCGTACTGCTGGTGCTGCCTACCGCTGGTACTGCTTACCGCTGGTGTCAGCCCGCGAGGATGGCGCGCGCCAGCTTGGCCGTCTCGGTCGGCGTCTTGCCGACCTTGACGCCCGCGGCCTCAAGGGCCTCCTTCTTCGCCTGGGCCGTGCCGGAGGAGCCGGAGACGATGGCGCCGGCGTGGCCCATGGTCTTGCCCTCGGGCGCGGTGAAGCCCGCGACGTAGCCGACGACCGGCTTGGTGACGTTGGCCTTGATGAAGTCGGCCGCACGCTCCTCGGCGTCACCGCCGATCTCACCGATCATGACGATCAGGTCGGTGTCGGGGTCCGCCTCGAACGCCGCGAGGGCGTCGATGTGCGTGGTGCCGATGACCGGGTCGCCACCGATGCCGACGGCCGACGAGAAGCCGATGTCACGGAGCTCGTACATCATCTGGTACGTCAGCGTGCCGGACTTCGAGACCAGGCCGATGCGGCCCGGCTTCGTGATGTCGCCCGGGATGATGCCGGCGTTGGACTGGCCCGGGGTGATGAGACCGGGGCAGTTCGGGCCGATGATGCGGGTCTTGTTGCCCTTCGACTGCGCGTACGCCCAGAAGGCGGCGGAGTCGTGGACGGCGATGCCCTCGGTGATGACGACGGCCAGCGGGATCTCGGCGTCGATCGCCTCGACCACGGCGGCCTTCGCGAAGGCCGGCGGGACGAAGAGGACCGAGACGTCGGCGCCGGTCTCCTTCATCGCCTCGGCGACGGAGCCGAAGACCGGGACCTCGGTGCCGTCGAAGTCGACGGTCGTGCCGGCCTTGCGCGGGTTCACGCCACCGACGATGTTGGTGCCGTCGGCCAGCATGAGCTTGGTGTGCTTCATGCCCGTGGCACCGGTCATGCCCTGGACGATGACCTTGCTGTCCTTGGTCAGGAAGATAGCCATGGTGTTCTGACCTCGTCCCTTACTTCGCAGCCGCGAGCTCGGCGGCCTTGTCGGCCGCGCCGTCCATGGTGTCCACACGCTGCACGAGCGGGTGGTTCGCGTCCGACAGGATCTTGCGACCCAGCTCCGCGTTGTTGCCGTCGAGGCGCACGACCAGCGGCTTGGTGACCTCTTCGCCCTTCGAGGCGAGGAGCTCCAGGGCCTGGACGATGCCGTTGGCGACCTCGTCACAGGCGGTGATGCCACCGAAGACGTTGACGAACACGGACTTGACGTCCGGGTCGCCCAGGATGATCTCCAGGCCGTTCGCCATGACCTCGGCGGAGGCGCCGCCACCGATGTCGAGGAAGTTGGCCGGCTTCACGCCACCGTGGTTCTCACCGGCGTACGCGACGACGTCCAGGGTCGACATGACCAGACCGGCACCGTTACCGATGATGCCGACCTCGCCCTCGAGCTTGACGTAGTTGAGGTTCTTGGCCTTGGCGGCAGCCTCGAGCGGGTTGGCTGCGGCCTTGTCCTCGAGCGCCTCGTGCTCCGGCTGACGGAAGTCGGCGTTCTCGTCGAGAGACACCTTTCCGTCCAGCGCCAGAATGCGGCCGTCCTTGGTCTTCACCAGCGGGTTGACCTCGACGAGGAGCGCGTCCTCGGCGACGAAGGTGTCCCACAGGGTCACCATGGCCTCGGCGACACCCTCGGCCACGTCGGCCGGGAACTTCGCCTGGGCCACGATCTCGCGGGCCTTGACGATGTCCACGCCCTCGACGGCGTTGACCGGGACCTTCGCGAGGGCCTCGGGGGTCTTCTCCGCGACCTCCTCGATGTCCATGCCGCCCTGCACCGAGGCCATGGCCAGGAAGGTGCGGTTGGTGCGGTCGAGGAGGTACGAGACGTAGTACTCCGCCTCGATCTCCGGGGACAGCTCGGCGATCATCACCTTGTGGACCGTGTGGCCCTTGATGTCCATCCCGAGGATGTCCGTCGCGCGGGCGACGGCCTCGTCCGCGTCGCCGGCCAGCTTGACGCCGCCGGCCTTGCCGCGGCCACCGACCTTCACCTGGGCCTTGACGACGGACTTGCCGCCGAGGCGCTCGGTCGCGGCGCGCGCGGCCTCAGGCGTGTCGATGACTTCACCGGCCAGCACCGGTACTCCGTGCTTGGCGAAGAGGTCCCTCGCCTGGTACTCGAACAGGTCCACGCGCGTCCGTCCCTTTTCTGATGATCGCGGTTCGTTTTCTGCGTGGGCGTGCCGCGAAGGGCAACGTGACTGCGCTGTCACAAGGGAGGCGAACACGGTGACCGTGAAACGCGGCATGTCCGTCTCGCAGGTTATCCCCGGGGGACGTGGGTCCCTAAATCGCAGCTCACAACGGAGCGGTGATACGGGTCACAGAACGTAGGGGGCGCTGGGCGGTCCGTAGGGGTCGCGGCGTGCGGGCCCATGCCCTTCACGGCAGGCGGGGACTGGACTCCCGACCCCTCACGACGCGCCAGGGATCAAGGTGAGGGCCTCTCGGAGGCGGGTGTGATATGGACCTCAGTCACCCCCTGAGCACCCGTGCGAGTGGCCCCGGGGCTACGGATTCCGCACCTGCCGGACGGGCCTGGCGGGGTCGGGCGGGGTCGGGCGGACGGTGGAGGCCAGACGGACGGTGGAGGCCAGGCAGGCGGTGGAGGCCAGGCAGGCGGTAGAGGTCAGGCGGGCGGTATCGGCAGGGGGCGCTTCTCCAGCGCGGCGGCCATGATCTCCGGGAACAGGTCGGGGGTGCAGGCGAAGGCCGGGACGCCGAGCGCGGCAAGCGCCGCCGCGTGGTCGCGGTCGTAGGCGGGGGCGCCCTCGTCGGAGAGGGCCAGCAGCGCCACGAACTGGACGCCCGACGCCTTCATCGCCGCCACCCGCTTCAGCATCTCGTCGCGGATGCCTCCCTCGTACAGGTCGCTGATGAGGACGACCACGGTGTCGGCGGGGCGGCCGATCCTCGCCTGGCAGTGGGCGAGGGCGCGGTTGATGTCGGTGCCGCCCCCGAGCCGGGTGCCGAAGAGGACGTCGACCGGGTCGTCGAGGTGGTCGGTCAGGTCGACGACGGCCGTGTCGAAGACGACGAGCCGGGTGGCGATCGACCGCATGGAGGCGAGCACCGCGCCGAAGACGGCGGCGTAGACGACGGATGCGGCCATCGAGCCGGACTGGTCGACGCAGAGGACGACCTCCTTCCGCACCGCCCGGGAGGCGCGCCCGTGGCCGACGAGCCGCTCCGGGACGACGGTGCGGTGTTCGGGCAGGTAGTTCTTGAGGTTGGCGCGGATCGTGCGGTCCCAGTCGATGTCCCGGTGCCGGGGGCGGCTGATCCGGGCGGAGCGGTCGAGGGCGCCGGTGAGCGTGGCGCGGGTGCGGGCGGCGAGGCGCTTCTCCAGGTCGTCGACGACCTTTCGTACGACCGCCCTGGCGGTCTCCCTGGTGGTCTCCGGCATGGCCTTGTCGAGGGAGAGCAGGGTGCCGACAAGGTGCACGTCGGCCTCGACGGCCTCCAGCATCTCCGGCTCCAGGAGGAGCGTGGCGAGGCCGAGCCGGTCGATCGCGTCGCGCTGCATGACCTGGACGACGGAGCTGGGGAAGTACGTCCGGATGTCGCCGAGCCAGCGCGCGACGGAGGGCGCGGACCTGCCGAGCCCGCCCCAGCGGTCCCTGCCCTTGCCGTCGGGCCCGGCCTCGCGGCCGTAGAGCGCGGTGAGGGCGCCGTCCATGGCGGCGTCGGTGCCGGTGAGCGCGCGTCCGGTGCCGTCGGCGTCCCCGCCGCCCAGGACCAGCCGCCAGCGGCGCAGCCGCTCGTCGCCGCCGGTGCTGCCGGTGCTGCCGGTGCTGCCGGTGCTGCCAGTGCTGCCGGTGCTGGTGGGGCTGGCGGGGCTGGCGGTCATGGCGTGGCCTCCTTGCCGTGGGTGCCGGCGCTCATGGCAGTGACCTCCGTACCGAGGATGCTGCCGCTCACGGCGCTCATGGCGGTGGCCTCCGTGCCGAGGATGAGGTGGAGGAGGGGCAGGACTCCGTCCGCCCGTTCCCGGTCGAGTCCGGCGGCGAAGCCGGGTGCGCCGGCGGGCGTCGCGCGGCCCGGCCCGTCGGGTTTCGGGCCACGGGCGACGAGCTCGCCGAGGGTGCGGCGGACACCCGGCTCGTATCCGGAGAAGGTGCGGCGCAGCAGCGGCAGGACGTCGGTGAAGGCCGTGGCCGGTACGGAGGTGAGCCAGGTGTCGACCAGGCCGAGCAGTCGCTCGTCGTGGACGAGGAGCAGTCCGCCGCCGGAGGCCCCGCCGACGAAGCCCTCGATCCAGGCGGCGGCGTCCTGCGGCGGGGCGCCGGGCGAGAGAGCGCGGCTCATGAGCGGCGCCGCCTCGTCCTCGGTGATCCGGCCCTCGTCGAGGAGGAGCCGGGCGGCCCGGCCGCGCAGGACGCCGGGCACGCGGTCGCAGTCGGCGAGCCGGTGCAGGACGCCCGTCCAGCGGTCGGCCGGCCGCGCCGCGTCCGGCAGCAGGCCGAGGGCCTGGTGGACCTCGTCGATCCGGTCGCGCATGGCGGTCGCGGCGTCGGCGTCGAGTCCGGTGCAGGCCGGCGGGAGGCCGACGCAGATCCGCTCGGCGAGCCCGGCGGCGACCTCGGCGAGCGCGGCCGTGTCGGTGCCGCGGACGTCGCCGTAACGCAGGGAGCGGGCCAGGGCCGGGAGGGCCTGGGCGAGGTGGGTCACGTCGGTGTCGAGCGCGGCCCGGTCGGCGAGGGCCCGCATCACGACGGGCAGGGCCTCGCCGAGTCCGGCGAGGAGGCACTGCTCGGCGAGGGCGGTGATGTCGGCGAGAGCGGTCGCGGCCAAGGCGCGGGACTCGGCCTTGGCGGTGGCGGCGGCCTCGACGGTGGTGCCCCACACTCCGGCCTCGGCCACCTGGACGTGCAGCTCGGGCTGCCAGCGCAGTCGCCAGGTCTCCCGGAAGGTGCCGGTGCCGGCCCGGCCGGTGGCCGGGATCCCCCAGTCGACGCCGAGCAGTCGCAGCCGGTGCAGCAGCCGGCTGCGGGCGCCGTCCGTCTCCTTGCGGAGGTCGAGGTCGAGCTCGCGCTCCCGCGCCTCGGGCTTGAGCCGCAGGGAGCGCTGGAGGCGGCTCAGGTCGCGCTGGAGGGGTACGGCGGGGGCGCCGGCCGGGACCTCGCCGAGGACGTCGCCGACGACGAGGCGGTCGCGGACGAGGTCGAGCGGCACGTCGGAGCCCTCGCACAGGACGGCGCGGACGGCGTCCGTCGTCTCGTCGAATCCGGGGAGCGGGCGGCCGCGCAGGGCGGCGAGGGTCTCGGCGAGCCGGACGGCCTCGATGACGTGGGCGGTGGAGACGAGGTGGTCCTCCGCCCTGAGGAGTCCGGCGACCTTGGTCATCCAGCGCTCGACGGGCCGGTCGGGGGAGGTGAAGAGGTGGGCGTACCAGCCGGGCGCGTCGATGCCCGCGCCGTAGCCGGAGCGCCGGGCGAGCCTGCGGTGGGTCCAGGGGACCCAGGTGAGCTCGGTCTTCACCTTGGGCAGGCCCTTGAGGAGGGCGCGGTCGGCGGCGACGGTGGTCTTCCGGGTGAGGGCGGGGACGTGCCAGGCGCCGCAGACGACGGCGATCTCGTCGCCGAACTCCTTGTGGGCGGCGCGCAGCTGGAGCCGCATGTACGCCTCGCGGACGAGGTCGCGGGGGTGTCCGCCGTGTCCGTACGCCTCGCGCAGGGCGCCCATGGCCTCGGCGAGGGCCTCGAACGGAGCGGTGGGGTCGCCGTCGCCGCGCAGTTCGACGACGTCCTCCCACCAGTGCTCGGTGTCCTCGTGGCCGGCGGTCCTGGCGAGTTCGGCGAGGGGGTCGATCCGGAGCCGGCCGCCGGCCGCCCTCCGGCCGTCCACCTCCTCGCTGTCGTCCCAGGTGGGGTCGGCGGCGAGGGTGTGGGCGGCGGGCAGGTCGACGAACCGGACGGCGGCGCCCCGGTCGAGGGCCCAGCGGATCGCGACCCACTCGGGCGAGAACTCGGCCATCGGCCAGAACGCGGCCCGCCCGGGGTCGTCCACGGCGTGGGCGAGCAGGGCGACGGGGGGCCGCATGGACGCGTCCCCTGCGAGGGCGACGAGGGCGTCGGCCTCGGCGGGTCCCTCGACGAGGACGACGGCGGGCTTCTCCGCCTCCAGCGCGGCCCGCACGGCGCGGGCCGAGCCGGGCCCGTGGTGCCGCACCCCGAGCAGCAGGGGCCACCCGCGCCGCCCACCATCCCCGGTCCGGACCGCGTCCCCGTCCCGGAGCGTGTTCCCGTCTCGGGCCGCGTCCCCGTCCCGGAGCGTGCCCCCTCCCCGGGCCGCGTTCCCGTCTCGGACCGTGTCCCCGTCTCGGGCCGCGTCCCCGTCCCGGGCCGCGTCCCCGTCCCGGGCCGCGTCCCCGTCCCGGAGCGTGCCCCCTCCCCGGGCCGTGTTCCCGTCCCGGACCGTGTTCCGGCCGGGGGCCCGGGCCGTGGTGGCGGGTGTCATGCGCTCACCTCGCGGCAGGCGCGGTAGAAGTCCTTCCAGCCGTCTCTCTCCCTGACCACGGTCTCCAGGTACTCCTGCCAGACGACCCGGTCGGCCGCCGGGTCGCGGACGACGGCGCCGAGGATGCCGGCGGCGATGTCGCCGGGGCGCAGGACGCCGTCGCCGAAGTGGGCGGCGAGCGCGAGGCCGCCGGTGACGACGGAGATGGCCTCGGCCGTGGAGAGCGTCCCCGAGGGGGACTTCACCTTCGTCCGCCCGTCGGTGGTGACTCCGTCCCGCAGCTCGCGGAAGACGGTGACGACGCGACGGATCTCGTCCGCCCCGGCGGGCACGGCGGGCAGGTCGAGGGAGCGTCCGATCTGCTCGACGCGCCGGGTGACGATGTCGACCTCGGCCTCGGGGGTGGCGGGCAGCGGCAGCACGACGGTGTTGAAGCGGCGGCGCAGCGCGCTGGAGAGTTCGTTGACGCCCCGGTCGCGGTCGTTGGCCGTGGCGATGAGGTTGAAGCCGGGGACGGCCTGCACCTCCTGGCCCAGCTCCGGGATCGGCAGGGTCTTCTCGGACAGGATCGTGATGAGCGTGTCCTGCACGTCGGCGGGCATGCGGGTGAGCTCCTCGACGCGGGCGGTCATGCCCCGCGCCATCGCCCGCATCACCGGGCTCGGCACGAGGGCGTCGCGGCTGGGACCGTGGGCGAGGAGTCGCGCGTAGTTCCAGCCGTACCGGACGGCTTCCTCGGGCGTGCCCGCGGTGCCCTGGACGAGGAGCGTGGAGTCACCGCTGACGGCGGCGGCGAGGTGCTCGGAGACCCAGGTCTTCGCGGTGCCGGGCACGCCGAGCAGCAGGAGCGCCCGGTCGGTGGCGAGTGTGGTGACGGCGACCTCGACGATGCGGCGCGGTCCCACGTACTTGGGCGTGATCACCGTCCCGTCGGGGAGCGTGCCGCCGAGGAGATAGGTGGCGACGGCCCAGGGCGAGAGGCGCCAACGGGCGGGGCGCGGCCGGTCGTCGGCGGCGGCGAGTGCGGTGAGTTCGTCGGCGAAGGCGTGCTCGGCGTGCGGCCTCAGGGCCTCGGCGACGGTCTCGGGCAGGCCCGGTCCGGTGTCCGTCTCGACACCGGAGCCGGGCCGCGCGACAGATTCGGGCACGGTCATGGATCCCCCTCCAGATCGCTCGACCTGTTGTGCGATCCACCGTGCACCATCCCACTGACAATCGGCTCTCACCGCTGGTCAGGGGCCTTGTGAGAGGCTCGGGGTGAGGGTGGGTCAGCCGACGACCGGGGAGACGGCGACGCAGCCGCCCGCCATCGCCTTCTCGCCCTCGGCCTCCTTGATGACCTTGCCCTGGTAGATGACCTTGCAGGTGAGGCCGGCGGGGTCGAGCGAGATCGGCATGACGGCCGGCGGCATGATGCCGTGCAGCTTCACCGTCTTCTTCCACGGCGTGGCCGGCTTCTTCTCCGACTCGACCTTCGGCGCCATGGCGGTGCCGTCACCGGCGTGGTAGTCGATGGATTCGATGCCCTTGCCGCTGACCTCGTACGTGACCTCGTAGGACTCGGTGACGGTCTTGTCGACCTGGTCGACGGCCTTCTCGGCCGCCTCCGAGCAGGCGCCGAGGCCGAGGGCGAGCCCTGCGACGGCGAGGGCCGAGACGGCGGTGCGGACGGTGCGCTTCATGACGGGGTTCCCCTGGACAGGTCGTGCTGGTCTTCGGTCCCGCGCAGAGAATCGTAAAGGGAGAGTAAAGTCAAATCCCTTTACGGAGGTCGGAGGCGTTGTCAGTGGCGGCGTCTACGGTCGATGACATGAATGCCATGGGGGTGCGCTGGACGGCAGAACAGGTGCTGGCACTGGCTCCTGACGACGCCTCGCGCAGGGCGGGGAGCGAGCTGGGCACGGCCGGGACGTGGTCGGGCACGGGCCGCGGCGAGGGCGCGGTCTGGGGTCTGTGCGGGGGCGGGGGCGGCCGGTCGTACGAGACGGTCGTCGACCTCACGGGGCCCGCGTACGCCTGCGGTTGCCCCAGTCGCAAGTCCCCGTGCAAGCACGTGCTCGGACTGCTGCTGCTCCAGGCGTCCGACGGGCCGGCGTTCGCGGCCGGCGCCCCGCCGGAATGGGCGGAATCCTGGCTCACGAAGCACCGGGCCGACGCCGGGAGCGCGCCTGACCCGGCCGGGTTGGCCGGGTCAGCCGGACCGGCCGGGTCAGCCGGGTCAGCCGGGTCAGCCGGGTCAGCCGGGTTGGCCGGGAGTGGCGCTTCCAGGGCCACGGCCGACCCCGAGGCCGCGCGCCGCAGGGCCGAGCGCAGGGCGGCCAGGATCACCGCGGGCGCGCAGGAGCTGGAGCAGCGGCTCGCCGACCTGCTGCGCGGCGGCCTGGCCACGGCCGAGCAGACCGGGTACGGCCTGTGGGAGGAGACGGCGGCCCGCATGGTCGACGCCCAGGCGCCGGGCCTCGCGGGCCGGGTCCGGGAGCTGGGCGCGATACCGGGCTCGGGCCCCGGCTGGCCCGTGCGCCTTCTGGAGGAGTGCGCCCTGACCCACCTCCTCGACCGGGCCTGGCTCGCCGCCGACCGGCTGCCCGCCGACTTCGCCACGACCGTGCGGACCCGGGTCGGCCTGACCGCCCCGGCCGACGGCGTCCCGGTGCGCGACCACTGGCTCGTCCTCGCGCAGTACGACACGGCCGACGCCCGGCTGACCACCCGGCGCGCCTGGCTGTACGGCGCCACGACCGGACGCACGGCGCTCCTCCTCTCCTTCGGCGCGGCCGGCCGGGCCCCCGGCCCCGCGCTCCCCGTGGGCGCGGTCCTCGACGGCGAGCTGACCCCGCACACGGGCGCCGGGCGGCTGCGCGCGGAGCCGGGCGAGCACTTCGTCCCGGTCGACGCGCCCGCCTGCCCGCCACCGGGCGGACCGGTGGGCGAGGCCCTCGACGCCTACGGGCGGGCCCTGAGCGAGGACCCATGGCTGGAGTCCTGGCCCGTGACCCTGCGCCAGGTCGTCCCGGCGCGGGCGGAGTACGGCTGGCAGCTCGCCGACGCGGACGGCCGCGAGGCCCTGCCGCTCACGCCCGCCGCGCAGAACCGGCCCGGACTCTGGCGCCTCGTCGCCCTCTCCGGCGGCGCGCCCCTGACCGTCTTCGGCGAGTGCGGCCACCGGGGATTCACCCCGCTCACCGCCTGGTCGCCGGAGGAACCGGCCGAGACGGTCCCCCTCATATGACGGCCCACCACCTCCCCCGACCGTACGGAGGACCCCGATGACCACGCGCGCGACCACCCCGGCCCCGTACGACACAGGGACTGACGGACACGGTGAAGGCCACGGTGCCGGTGCCGGTACCGGTACCGATGCCCGTTCCGCCGACGACAGCGCTCGCGTCTGGGAGGAGCTCGTCACCTCCGCGCTGCTCGGCACGGACCGCCGCCCGCCGGCGGTCCTCGCCGGGGCGGCGCGGTTCTCGGAGGCCAAGGGGCACGGCCGGACCGGTGCGGACATGGCGGGCGCGCTGCTCGACGCCGCCGCGCTGCACACCGTACGACGCAGGGCGGGGCTGCGGCCCGGGCCCGCCGCGCCACCGCTCGAACCCGCGCCGGAGGACCCGCGCCGGCCGCTGCCCGCAGCGGCCCGGAGGCGGCTGGACCAGCTCCTCGCCGGGCGGGCCGCGCCGTCGCCCGCCGGAGGGAGGCGCGGGGCCGCTCCCGATCTCGCCGAACTGCTGCCCCAGTGGCTGACCCTCGCCGACGAGCGCGGGTACAAGGCACCGCCCGCCGCCCTGCCCGCCCTGCTCGACGCGGCCAGGGCCCGGACCGACCTGCGGCCCCAGGCCCTCCGCCTCGCCGGGCCGCGCGGCCTGTGGCTCGCCGGCCTCAACACCGAGTGGCGGTTCGCGCTGCGGGGCAGGGGCGCGGCCGGCCGGCTCCCGTCCCCCGGGGACACCGAGGGCGTCAGGGCGCTGTGGGAAGAGGGCCTGTTCGCCGAGCGGGTCGCCCTGCTCGCCGCCGTACGGACCGAGGACCCGGCGGCCGGTCTCGCCCTTCTGGCGTCCACCTGGTCGACCGAGCGGGCGGAGGACCGGCTGATGTTCCTGGACTCGCTGCGTACCGGACTGTCCGACGCGGACGAGGAGTTCCTGGAGGCGGCCCTCGCCGACCGCAGCCGCAACATCCGCGCCACCGCCGCCGAGCTGCTCTCCGCCCTGCCCGCCTCGGCGTTCGCGGGCCGGATGGCCGGCCGGGCCGCCACCTGCGTCGGCCTCGACCGGACGGCGGATTCGCCCACGATCTCCGTCGAGGCCCCGCACGAGTGCGACGCGGCGATGCAGCGGGACGGTGTCGTGCCGACGCCGCCGGCGGGCCGGGGCGAGCGTTCCTGGTGGCTGGGCCAGCTCGTCGAGGCCGCGCCCCTGTCCTGCTGGCCCGCCCGGTTCGGCGGGCGGACCCCGGAGAAGATCGTGGCCCTGCCGGTCGCCGACGACTGGCAGGGCGAACTGCACGCCGCCTGGTGCCGGGCGGCCGTACGGCAGCGGGACGCGTCCTGGTCGCGGGCGCTGCTCGGCGCCCCCGCCGTCCCGCCCGCGACGGGCCCGGGGACCTCGTCACTGGCCGAGCGCGCCCAGCTCCTGGCGACGCTCCCGGCGGACGAACGGGCCCGCTGGGTCGCCGCCTCCGTCGACGCCCACGGCCTGTCGGAGGCGTTCCAACTGCTCGGCGTCTGCGCCGTGCCGTGGGCCGAGCCGCTGGGCGCCGCGGTGATCGACGCCCTCGACATCGCGCGGGACGCGGGCAGTTACCCGTGGAGCTTCAGCGGGGTGATGGGCCTCGCGGAGCGTTGTCTCGCCCCGGAGGCGGCGCGGCAGCTGGACGCGCTGACGGCCCTGCCCGACGAGGGGGAGGACACCGCCCCCGGCGCGGGCGGCTACTGGTCCGAGGCCTTCCAGCGGCTGGTCTCCACGCTCCGGCTGCGCGCGGCCATGCGCGCCGAGCTCACGGAAAGCCCCACCTGACGGGTCGCCACACCACTGGTCGGCACACGGCGAAGGCCCTCCCCGGAGGGAGGGCCTTGGCAGACGACGTGTGGAACGCGGTCAGACCGCCACGCGGACGTTCGCGTTCACCCAGTCGACGATGGACGCGGTCGTCGCGCCCGGCGTGAAGATCTCCGCCACGCCCTTCTCCTTCAGCGGCGCGATGTCCGCGTCCGGGATGATGCCGCCGCCGAAGACCTTGATGTCCTCCGCGTCACGGTCCTTCAGCAGCTCCAGGACCTTCACGAAGAGCGTGTTGTGCGCGCCCGAGAGGATGGAGAGGCCGATCGCGTCGGCGTCCTCCTGGATCGCGGTGTCGACGATCTGCTCGGGCGTCTGGTGGAGACCGGTGTAGATGACCTCCATACCGGCATCGCGCAGTGCCCGCGCGATCACCTTGGCCCCGCGATCGTGGCCGTCGAGACCCGGCTTGGCGACCACCACGCGGATCGGACCGGTCACACCCATCACTGCCTCCACATGCGACCCCCGCGCCTGATTGCCGGGGAGGTGAACGAACGTTATCGCCAGCATCCCGCAAGCGGCCGTTTCACGGTGGCGAGCGAGGGGGAAATCACACGTGGGACATGTTCGCTCTGCGCCGTTCCCCGCTTCGGGCCCTCCTCCTGGGCCCACCAGCCGCAAGCGGGGCCCGGTCGCAGGGGAGCCGCGACGAGGTCGCCGTACCTCCGTACCGCCGTCCGTGCGGCGCGGGGGTGCGGCGCACCTCGGTACCGTCCGGCCCCCGCGTGCCGCTCGGGAGGTCGGCGATGGAGCTCTCCAAGGTCACCGCCCTGATGAAGGCCACCGCCTTGGAACTCGCGATCCTCACCGGGCATCTCGTCCTCTACCCCTCCGGGATCGTGGCCGAGCGCCTCTCCCGCACCACTCCCACCGCCGACCCGGCCACCGCCCCCACCGCCGACCCGGCCTCGGGCCCCGCGACCGCCCCCGCCACCTCCCCCGCCACGGGCACCGCCACCGATCCCGCCACCGGCTCCCGCGCGTCGATCACCCCGGGCATGCGCCCGGTCGTCCTCCTGCACGGTTTCGTCGACAACCGCTCCGTCTTCGTCCTGCTGCGCCGCGTCCTCGCCCGGCACGGCCGCGACCGCGTCGCGTCGCTCAACTACTCACCGCTCACCTGCGACCTGCGGAGCGCCGCAGAGCTGCTCGGGCAGCGGGTGGAGGAGATCCGCGTCCGCACGGGACACGCCGAGGTCGACATCGTCGGACACAGCCTCGGCGGGCTCATCGCCCGTTATTACGTACAGCGCCTTGGCGGTGACACCCGGGTGCGCACCCTGGTCATGCTCGGCACCCCGCACTCGGGCACGACCGTGGCCCCGCTCGCCGACGCGCATCCGCTGGTGCGGCAGATGCGCCCCGGTTCGGCGGTCCTGCGGGAGCTGGCCGGCCCGGCGCCCGGCTGCCGGACCCGGTTCGTCAGCTTCTGGAGCGATCTCGACCAGGTGATGGTGCCGGTCGAGACCGCGCGCCTCGACCACCCCGATCTCCTCGTGCACAACGTCCGCGTCAGCGGCATCGGCCATCTCGCGCTGCCCGTCCACCCGACGGTGGCCGCCGGAGTCCTGGACGCCCTGGACGCCGGCGGGCCGGTGACTCCGGCCGCTCAGGAAGGGGAGTCGGGCGCCGCCTCCGTCGCCTGACGTCTTCTCGCCACAGCCCGTTCTTCGAACGTTCCTCGAACACAAGGCCAAAGCTCTCTCCATGAGCTGGCAAAACACGGCCGATTGCCCGTTTCCTACGGGCTCAAACGCCTCCGAAGATTGTCGGTTGCGCATACCGCCGGGTACAGTCGCGCCACTGCTTCCCCCGGGACACCCCTCATCGGGCCCGCCCCGGACTGGTCCTGCTGCCGAGGCGAGAGAGACGTTGGTGAACGACCAGCACCCCCACGCCGGGTACGTCGGAGACGACGCCCTCACCACAGGCAGCTTCGCCGTCGACCCGCTGTTCGGCGCCTACCCCGCGGGGCAGGCCGACCACAGCGGCCAGTGGGATCTCGGCCAGTACGGGATGACCGGCCAGTACGACACCACAGGGCAGTACGGAACCACCGGTCAGTACGCCACCACCGGGCAGCAGCAGTACGACACGACGGGCCAGTGGGACACCACGGGCCAGTGGCAGGCCACCGACCAGTACGGCAGCGCCGCCACGCACACCCCGTACGACCCCGCCGGCCAGCAGTACGACGCCACCGGGCAGCAGCAGTACGACACCACCGGCCAGTGGGACGCCTCCGCCTGGACCGAAGCCCAGCAGACCGGCCAGTACGAGACGGCCCACGCCGGCGCGTACGCCGCGCAGGGGACGTTCAGCTACGAGACGTACGACGCCACCGGCCAGTGGGCGGCCCCCGCGTTCGCGACCGAGACCGGCGCCTACGACGCGACGGCCTGGAACCAGGCGGCCCCTGAGACCGAGCCGGTCGTCCCCCAGCAGTACAGCCCGCAGGCGGAGTACACCGCCGAGTTCGCGTTCGACTTCGCCCATGAGCCGGAAGCCGCAGCGGAAGCGCGGCCCGAGTACGCCTACGCCGACGACCTCGCGGACGCCCTCGACGACACCGTCCACGGCGACACCGTCCACCATGACGCGTTCCAGGAAGACACCTTCCAGGACGACACGTTCCACGACGACGCCTTCCACGGCGCCACCGAGAACTTCGCTGACGACGAGGAGCCGGCCGACGAGCCCGCCGCCGAGATCCGTACGGAGTCCCCGCTCGCGGGCCGCCCCGTGCGCCGCGGCTCGGGCAGCAGCCGAGGCCGCCGCCGTACGCCCGCCAAACGGTCCGCCCTGCTGACCGTCGCCGTCCCCTCGGCCTGCGTCATGGGCGTCGCCGGTATCGCCGCCGCCTCCGTCGGCGGGCTCACCGGCCCCACCACCGACGGCGGCAAGAAGGACACCACCGCCCTCGCCGCGGCCGACCCCGGCTCCGTCAAGCAGGTCGCCGCCAACAACGCGCTGGACACCCAGCTCGCCGCGCTCAGCGAGGACGCCCGCGACTTCGGCGACCGCGCGAGCCGCACCCAGGAGCGCATCGACCTCAAGGCCCGCCAGGCGGCCGACAAGAAGAAGCGCGAGGAGGAAGCGGCCCGCAAGGAGGCCCTCCGCCCCAAGTTCATGCTGCCGGTGGAGCTCCACCGGCTCAGCGCGCGCTTCGGCCAGTCCGGCGTCAACTGGATGTCCGTGCACACCGGCATCGACTTCCCCGTGCAGACCGGCACACCCGTGATGGCCGCCACGGACGGCACCGTCCGCACCCAGCTGAACAGCGCCTACGGCAACATGGTGATCGTGACCGCCCCCGACGGCACCGAGACCTGGTACTGCCACCTCAGCAGCGCCAAGATCCGCTACGGCCACGTCAAGGCCGGCGACGTCATCGCGTACTCCGGCGACACCGGCAACTCCACCGGCCCACACCTCCACTTCGAGGTCCGGCCGAACGGCGGCTACGCCATCGACCCGCTGGCCTGGCTGCGCAAGCACGGCCTCGACCCGACGAGCTGACCTCCACCCGCCTTCACCCACGTACGCGAAGGGCCCCGGCCGAAGCCGGGGCCCTCTCGTGTACGTACGCGCTACAGCTTCTCGACCGGCGCGTACCGCAGGAGCAGCCGCTTCGGCTTCTCGTCGCCGAAGTCGATCGTCGCCTGGGCGTCCGCGCCCATCCCCGTCACCGCCGTCACCGTGCCCAGACCGAACTGGTCGTGCGTGACGCGGTCCCCGATCTGGAGGGAGACCACCGGCTTCTCGCCGGTGCGCCGGGTGGCGAAGCCCGAGGGGCCGGAGCGCGCGCGGGAGGAGGAGAGCGCGGAGGTGATGCCCGAGGTCGGCCCGGCGGGCTTCGCCATCGGACCGGTCCGCTTCCACTCCAGATACGCGGGCGGGATCTCCTCGAGGAAGCGCGAGGCCGGGTTGTACGAGGGCTGGCCCCAGGCGCTGCGCATCGACGAGCGGGTGAGGTAGAGCCGCTCTCGGGCGCGCGTGATGCCGACGTACGCGAGGCGCCGCTCCTCCTCCAGCTCCTTCGCCTGGCCGAGGGCGCGCATGTGCGGGAACACGCCGTCCTCCATGCCGGTGAGGAACACGACCGGGAACTCGAGGCCCTTGGCGGTGTGCAGCGTCATCAGCGTGATGACGCCCCGGCCCTCCTCGTCCTCGTCCGGGATCTGGTCGGAGTCGGCGACGAGGGCGACCTTCTCCAGGAACTCGGCGAGGGTGGCGGGCTCCTCGCCGCGCTCCTGCTCGAACTCGAGGGCGACGGCGGCGAGTTCCTGGAGGTTCTCGATCCGGGTCTCGTCCTGCGGGTCGGTCGAGGCCTGGAGCTCGGCCAGGTAGCCCGTGCGCTCCAGGACGGCTTCCAGGACGACGGCGGGGCCGGCGCCGGACTCGACGATGGTGCGCAGCTCGTCCATCAGCGCGTTGAAGCGCTTCACGGCGTTCGCGGAGCGCGCGGCCATGCCGTACGCCTCGTCGACCCGCTTGAGGGCCTGCGGGAAGGTGATCTTCTCGCGCAGGGAGAGGGCGTCGATCATCGCCTCGGCGCGCTCGCCGATGCCCCGCTTGGGGACGTTGAGGATGCGGCGCATCGGGACGTTGTCCTCGGGGTTGGCGAGGACGCGGAGGTACGCGAGGACGTCCCGGACCTCCTTGCGCTCGTAGAAGCGCACACCGCCGACGACCTTGTAGGGCAGTCCGACGCGGATGAAGATCTCTTCGAAGACACGGGACTGGGCGTTGGTCCGGTAGAAGACGGCGACGTCGCCGGCCTTGGCCGCGCCGGTGTCCGTGAGCCGGTCGATCTCGTCGGCGACGAACTGGGCCTCGTCGTGCTCGGTGTCGGCGACGTAGCCGGTGATCTGGGCGCCCGCGCCCGCGTTCGTCCAGAGGTTCTTGGGACGGCGGGACTCGTTGCGCTCGATGACGGCGTTGGCGGCGGAGAGGATCGTCTGCGTGGAGCGGTAGTTCTGCTCCAGGAGGATCGTCGTCGCGTCCGGGTAGTCCTCCTCGAACTGGAGGATGTTGCGGATGGTCGCGCCGCGGAAGGCGTAGATCGACTGGTCGGCGTCGCCGACGACGCACAGCTCGGCCGGGCCGAGGTCCTCGTAGCCGGTGCCGACGAGTTCCCGTACGAGCGTGTACTGGGCGTGGTTGGTGTCCTGGTACTCGTCGACGAGGACGTGGCGGAAGCGGCGGCGGTAGTGCTCGGCGACGTCGGGGAACGCCTGGAGCAGGTGGACCGTCGTCATGATGATGTCGTCGAAGTCCAGGGCGTTGGCCTCGCGCAGCCGTGCCTGGTACATCCGGTAGGCCTCGGCGAGCGTCTTCTCGAAGCCGTCGACGGCCTGGTCGGCGAAGGACTCCTCGTCGATCAGCTCGTTCTTGAGGTTCGAGATCTTGGCGCTGAACGACTTCGGCGGGAACTTCTTCGGATCGAGGTCCAGGTCGCGGCAGACCAGCGACATCAGTCGCTTGGAGTCGGCGGCGTCGTAGATCGAGAAGGAGGAGGTGAAGCCGAGCCTCTTCGACTCGCGGCGCAGGATGCGCACGCACGCGCTGTGGAAGGTCATGACCCACATCGCGTTGGCCCGCGGGCCGACGAGCTGCTCGACGCGCTCCTTCATCTCGCCGGCGGCCTTGTTGGTGAAGGTGATCGCCAGTATCTGGCCGGGGTGGACGTGCCGCGTGCCCAGGAGGTGGGCGATGCGGTGGGTCAGCACCCGGGTCTTGCCGGAGCCGGCTCCGGCGACGATGAGCAGCGGGGTGTCGGTGTGGACGACGGCGGCGCGCTGCTCGGTGTTCAGCCCGTCCAGGAGCGCGGCGGGGTCCACGACGGGGCGCGCCGCGCCGTCGCGGTAGTACGGGTCCCGGGGCGGGGGCGCGTCGAAGTGCTCCCCGAAGAGGTCGTGCGGGACCTCCTCCGGGGCCGGGGCGCCGTGCTCGTGGTCCTCGGGCGGGGGCGGGGCCTCCCCCGAGGAGTTCTGGAGGCCGGCCAGGAAGCTGTCGTCAAAGAGGCTGCTCATCGCCTCCCGAGTCTAGGACGCCCCACCGACATCCGGGCCCGCCTTGGGGAAGGGCTTCGTCACGCTCCCCCGGGAACGCGTCACGCTCCCCGGGAACGGGTCACGTCCAGAGCGTCGCGATGAAGATGTTGGCCGTGGTCAGGGCGCCGACGGCGGCGAAGAGGCCCTTGTCGACCTTCTCCTCGTCCCGCTTGACGTAGACCAGGCCGAGGACGACGACGAGCACGGCCAGCTTGATGCCGACCTTGATGTTGTTCACGGTCTGGTCGTCGGCCTGGTTGAGGCCGACGAGCGCGACGCCCGTGATCAGCATGGTCAGCGCGCCGTGCAGCATCGCCGGAGTGAAGCGGGCCGTACCGGCGCCCATCGCCTTCATCTGGGTGAGGAAGCCGCCCAGGAGGGAGGCGATACCGATGATGTGCAGGGCGACGAAGACATTGATGAGTACGTCCATGGGCGGAGCCTAACCGGGGCGCTAACACCGCTCTCCGGCCGGGTCCACTCCCTCCGGCGCTTCGGTCGGACCTCTGCCGCAATGTCCCCCGGCCCGTCCCTCGGACGAAAGAGTTCGGTCCATGTCCATCACCTGAAGCCAATAGCGGTCAACTCACTGCCGGGGCGTGACCCCGAGGTTTAGCGTCCTCCAGCAGGTGGCCGGCTCCCACCACCGCCGGTCGCCCGGCGGCTGCCGGTCATCCCCGCCAGGAAAACCCGGCGGCGGTCCGTCTCCCCTGTGCGGCCCGCCGTCGGCCCGGCGGGCACCGTTCCCCCCGCAGGGAAGAGGATGTGACCCGCCCTCGTGGCAGCGCACCGAAAACCCAGGCAGTCCCCGCTCGGTGGTCAGGCGGTCCGCACCGCCGCCACCCTCGCCCTCGCCTCCGCGGCGACCGCGACGCTCTTCGAGGGGTCCGGGCACGCGGACCCGCGACTCACCACCGCCCAGGTGAAGGCGAAGGTCGACCGGCTCTACCAGGAGGCCGAGGTCGCGACGGAGAAGTACAACGGCGCGAAGGAGCGGGCCGACGCGGAGCGCGGGGCCTTCGACCGGCTGCGCGACGAGGCGGCCCGCAGGACCGAGCGGCTCAACACCGCGCGGGACGGGCTCGGGGCCATGGCCGCCGCGCAGTACCGCTCGGGCGGGCTCGCCCCCGCCGTACAGCTCGCCCTCACCTCCGATCCCGACGAGTACCTGGAGCGGGCCGCGCTCGCGGAGAAGGCCGGGGCCCGGCAGGCCGCGGCCGTCACCGCCGTACGGCGCGAGCTCGGCGCCCTCCGGCAACTGCGCGGCGAGGCCGCGGGACGCCTGACCACGCTGCGCGGGCACGAGGAGGAGCTGCGGCGGCAGAAGGCGGTCGTCATGGGCAAGCTGGAGGCGGCCCGGACCCTGCTCGCCCGGCTGACCGCGGAGGAACGCGCCCGGTACGACGCCGCCGTCGCGGCCCGCGAGAGCTCCCGCACCCCGGAAGGCGGCGGTACGAGCGGCGGTACGAGCGCGGGTGCAACGGGCACGACGAGTGGTACGGGCGGTACGGCCACCACGACCGGTGGAGCCGGCGGCTCGACCGCGGCACGCGCCGACCGCTCCTCGGGTGGTGAGCGCGGCACCGTGACCGCCCCGAACACCCGCGCCGCCGAGGCCATCTCCTTCGCCCGCGCCCAGCTCGGCAAGCCGTACGTGTGGGGCGCGACGGGCCCGTCCGCGTACGACTGCTCCGGGCTGACCCAGGCGGCCTGGCGCGCGGCCGGTGTCTCCCTGCCGCGCACGACGTACACCCAGATCAACGCCGGCCCGCGTGTCTCACGCTCCCAGCTCGCCCCCGGCGACCTGATCTTCTTCTACTCGGGCATCAGCCACGTCGGGCTCTACATCGGCGGCGGCCAGATGATCCACGCCCCCCGCCCCGGCGCCCCCGTGCGGATCGCCCCGATCGACGAGATGCCCTTCGCCGGAGCGACCCGGGTGGGGTGAGCCGGTCGAGGTGCCCCGAGCGTCCTGCCCCGAGCGTCGTGAGACGGGTGGGGTGAGACAGGTGGGGTGATCCGGGTGGGGTCGCTCAGACCAGGCGGCGGGCGGTGGCCCAGCGGGTCAGCTCGTGGCGGTTGGAGAGCTGGAGCTTCCGCAGCACCGCCGAGACGTGCGACTCGACCGTCTTCACCGAGATGTAGAGCTGCTTGGCGATCTCCTTGTACGCGTAGCCGCGGGCGATCAGCCGCAGCACCTCCCGCTCCCGCTGCGTGAGCCGGTCCAGGTCCTCGTCCACCGGCGGCGCGTCCGTCGAGGCGAAGGCGTCGAGGACGAACCCGGCGAGCCGGGGGGAGAAGACGGCGTCGCCCTCCTGGACCCGGAAGATCGAGTCGACCAGGTCGGTGCCGGTGATCGTCTTCGTGACGTAGCCGCGTGCGCCGCCCCGGATCACCCCGATCACGTCCTCCGCCGCGTCCGAGACGGACAACGCCAGGAAGCGGACCGGGTCCTCGGAGGCCACCATCAGGCTCGCGCAGCGGCGCAGCACCTCGACGCCGCCACCGCCCGGAAGGTGCACGTCGAGGAGGACGACCTCGGGTCGGGTCGCGGTGATGACCGTGACCGCCTGGTCGACGTCGGCGGCCTCGCCGACCACCTCGACCCCGGTGACCTCGGTCCGGCCGATCTCCGCCTGCACGCCCGTGCGGAACATGCGGTGGTCGTCGACGAGCACGACCCGCACCCGGCGTTCCGTGACCGGCTCCGTCTCCCCCGCCTCGGTCCCGGTCGCTGCCCCGGTCTCGTCGCTCATCCGTCCGCCCTCTCCATCTCAAGCTCCACTTCGGTGCCCCCGTCCGGCACGGACCGCAGCCGGGCCGACCCGCCGTTGCGCTGCATGCGGCCGATGATCGATTCTCGTACGCCCATCCGGTCCTCGGGCACCGCGTCCAGGTCGAAGCCCGGCCCCCGGTCCCGCACCGAGACGAAGACCGTGCGGCCCTCGACCTCGGCGTACACCTGCACCGCCCCGCCCTCGCCACCGTACTTGGCGGCGTTCACCATCGCCTCGCGCGCGGCCTGCATCTGTGCGGTCAGTTTCTCGTCGAGCGGGCAGTCGCCGACGACGACGACCTCCAGCGGGACGCCGTGCTTGTCCTCGACCTCGGCGGCGGCCTTCTTCACCGCCTCGGCGAGGGTCGCGGGCTCCTCCTCGTCCCGGCCGGTGCCCTCGGGCTTGTAGAGCCAGTTCCGCAGCTCCCGCTCCTGGGCACGGGCGAGACGGCGCACCTCCCCGGCGTCGTCGGCGTTGCGCTGGATCAGCGTGAGGGTGTGGAGCACGGAGTCGTGGACGTGGGCCGCGACCTCGGCGCGCTCCTGGGCGCGGATACGCATGGTCCGCTCCTCCGTGAGGTCCTGCGACATACGGACCAGCCAGGGGCCCGCGAGCAGCGCTATCCCCGTGAGGACCGCGACGGAGGCCGTAAGGGCCGTCCCGAGCTGGGCGACGGAGCCGCGGACCACCAGGAAGACCGCGAGGCCCGCGCCGACGAGGGCGACGCCGACGAGTCCGCGGACCAGCTGGAGGGTGCGTCTGCGCCGTCCCACGTCGGTCCAGCTGGCCCGGCGGGCGTTGTCCGCCTGACGCCAGACGAGGACGACGCCCACACCTATCAGGAGGACGGGCCAGACGTACCGCCCTGACTGGTTGGCGACGTCGACGTTCCCGACGAGGGCCGCGCCGCCGATCACCAGCGCGATCAGGGCGAAGACCTGTCCCCGGTCGGGCTTGCGCAGCCGGCGGCGGCCGTCCGCGGTGACCTCGAAGACGGGACGGGGAGCGGCCCGGCCGCCGACGCCGAGCGGGACGACGATCCAGAAGACCGCGTAGAGCAGGACGCCGAGACCGTCCGTGAAGAAGAGCACCGCGAACAGCGCGCGCACCCAGACGACCGGCAGTCCGAGGTGGCCCGCCAGGCCGCGTGCGACACCGCCGAGCCACCGCCCGTCGGCGCTCCGGTAGAGCCTGCGCACGGGTGGTTCGTCGGTCTCGGCGACACGAGCGGCTGCGGACATGCACCGATCGTCACACGTTCGGCCCGCCCCGGACATCAGGGTCGGCCCTGAGATCGTCCCTGGTAACGCCTCAGGGGTGGGGCCCCTCCGAATATCAGGGTCGGGCCAGGGTCGATCCCGGTGCCGCGCCGGGTCACGGGCCGTCACCATGGACGCATGACGAGTTCGAAGCCTTCGACCCACGAGGCCCCGCCGCCGGCGGAGGCCGATGCCTCGCTGCCTCTGCAGCGCTCGCGGAGCGGCAAGGTCGTGGGCGGAGTCTGCGGCGGTCTCGGCCGGCACTTCGACCTCGACCCGGTGATCTTCCGGATCACGGTCGGCGTGCTGTCCGTGACGGGCGGCGTCGGCCTGATCTTCTACGCCTTCGCGTGGCTGCTCGTGCCGCTCGCGGGCGAGGACGAGAACGAGGGACGCAGACTGCTGACCGGCCGGGTCACCGGAGCCTCTCTGTCGGCCGTGTTCATGGCGCTGATCGGCTGCGGGATCTTCCTCTCGATGCTGCGCAGCGGGTCGATGCTGGGCTTCACGATGCTGGTGTCGCTCGCGGTGTGCGGTGCGGCGGTCTGGTCGCGGCGCCGGGCGGTCGGCGGGGAGTCGGAGGGCCGGCCGGACACGGGGGCCGCCCAGGCGGTCTCCGAGGCACCGCCCGAGACCAAGGCCCCGCCGATCTACGAGTACCAGTCGTGGTGGAAGGACCCGATCGTCAAGGACGGGTCGACGGGCCGGGTGGCGCTCGGTTACCTCTGGGGACCGCACGGCATCGTCGACGAGGACGGCAAGGTCGGCGGCGAGGTGCCGAAGCCCGGAAGCCAGTGGGGGCCGGATCCCTCCCGTGTCGAGCGGCCGACGCCCTCCGTCCGGCGGAGTCCGCTCTCCATAGCCGGTCTCGTCCAGCTGCTCGCGATGCTCGCGGCCGGCCTGGGCACCGCCCTCACCTGGGAGTCCGAGCCGCTGAGCAGGAGCCTGGAGACGGGTCTCGTGGCCGCCCTCGCGGTGTTCGGGCTCGGCCTGGTCGTCAGCAGCTTCCTCGGCCGCACCGGGTTCGGGACCGTCATCCTCACCGTCGTCACGGCCTGTCTGCTCGCCGGGGCGGCGGCCCTGCCCGACCGGATCACCACGGACTGGGTCCGCGAGACGTGGAAGCCGGCCTCCGTCGCCGCGGTGCAGCCGCGCTACGAGCTGGGCACCGGCGCGGGTCTGCTCGACCTGTCGGCGCTGCCGGTCCCGGCGGGCACGACCGTCGCCACGCGGGCCGAGGTGGGCGCGGGGCAGCTCAAGGTGGTCGTCCCGAAGGACGTGGTGGTGAAGCTCCACGCGGAGGTGGGACTGGGCGACGTGCAGCTGCCGGGACAGCCCGCGGACGACATCGACATCGCCCCGGACCGTGTCGAGACCCGCACGATCGCCCCGCCGGCCGGGACCGTCCCGGCAGGCACGCTGGACCTCTCGCTGGAGGTCGGAATCGGACAGGTGGAGGTCACCCGTGCTGCTTCATGAGTTCCGCCCCGGCCGGCTGCTCGTCGGCCTCACCGCGCTCGCCCTGGCCGCCGTCTACGCGGGCGACGCCGCGGGCGCCTGGACGACCCCGTGGTACGGGGTGGTCCCGGTGCTCTGCGGTGGCCTCGCCACGGCGTCCCTCGTGACCTGGGTCGCCTATCGAATACGGCGCCGTCGATCGGCCAGGAACCTGTCCGCGGACAGCTCGGACGCCCCTGCCAGCAGTAGCGGGAGCCAGGCCATCAGATAGGCGAGATCGTTGCCGAGGTAGTACGGGCTCACCTGCCAGCTCACGGTCAGCCACAGGCTCAGGGAGATCAGCGCGCCGCCGAGCGCCGCCACGCGGGCGTAGAGACCGAGCAGGGTCCCGATCCCGACGGCGAGCTCTCCGAAGGCGATGGCGTACCCGAAGCCGGCGGGGTTCCTGAGAGCGAGGTCGACGAGGCCGGGGATCGCCGAGCTGTCCCGTACGGCGCGCATCATCTCGCCGACGGAGCCGCTGCCCTCGGCCGCGAAGAAGGCCGAGTCGGTGAGCTTGTCGAGCGCGGCGTAGACGAACGTGATCCCGAGGAAGAGCCGCAGCGGAAGGAGGGCGTAGCGGGAGGCGACGGCCTTCCACCGGACGAAGGCGGCCTCCCACCGGGCACGGCGGCCGGTTCCGCCGGTCCCGTCCGCGCCCGCGGCCCCGTCCGCGCCGCCGGCCCCGTCCGCGCCGCCGGTCCCGCGCGGGCCGCCGGGGGTGCTGGGGTCGCCGGTCGGCTCGTTCGTCCGGTCCGTTTGTCCCGTCATCGTCGGTCACCTCTCCACGCCCCGCACGACTGTTCGCGGAACGATTCTCCTCGGACCCGTGCACCAGGGACACGCGGAGGGGCCCGACGCTCAGTCGACGACGTCGATCGTGACCCTATTGGTCTCGACGCCCGCCGCCGTCACGACCGAGACCTCCACGCGGCCAGGCTCGACGTCCGCCGGGAGGGGGACGGTGAGGACGGCGTCCGTCGGGTTGGCGAAGCCTCCCGGGACGGGGACCAGGGGGACGTGGGCGTGGACGGGGCCGATGCGCACGACCAGCCGGGTCAGCGGGTCGGGGGCGGCGGCGCCCGGCGGGACGAAGCCGCAGCCGCGGATCTCGATGTCGTCGCCCGTGCGGATCGGGGCGTCGAGGTCGCCCGCCTCCCGGGAGCGGACGACGGAGTGGATGGTGGGGCGGACGCCCTCGGTGCACTTCGCGGCGAGGTGGAAGGCCGCCGAGACGGCGAGGAGCAGTACGAGCGACCACGGCACCTCGGGGAGCCGGCCGGGGTCGCGGGCGAGGCCGACGGCCGTCAGAGCCAGGACGGCACAGGAGACGAGGAGGTACTGGACGTCGGCGAGGCCGGCCCGGCCGCTGTCGTCGCAGAGCAGGTCGGCGGCGCGCGGGCGGTCGGCGCGGATCTTCTGGAGGCGGCGGGCCGCGATCCGGACGGAGACGACGAGGCGGGCGGTGACGGCGACCCCCGAGACGAGGGCGAAGACGGTGAGCAGGCCGGCGCCCCGGGACAGGCCGAAGGCGGCCGGGCCCGGTGACCGGAAGGCCAGGAAGAGGAGGGTGAAGGCGAGGAGGAGAAGCCAGGCGGCGGCGACGGCGCGGGTGGTGGAGAGCCGGTTGTCCTCGCCGATCAGCGGGGCGAGGAGACCACCGCGTGACCGGTGCGTGTGCGCGGCGGCGCTCAGCAGGACGGCGAGGACCAGCGCGGTGCACAGACCGGCCGTGCGGGCACCGGTCCAGCCGCTGCCGATCGCGGTGAGGGCCTGGCCGAGGAGGAGGGCGAGGACGGCACCCCACACGGCGCCGATGCCCCCGCTCCTCACCCGGTCGAGCCAGGCCACGCCGGCCTCGCGGCCGTGGGCGGCCACGGCGCGGGCGGACTGGGCCAGCTCGTCGGAGACCCACTGGCGGGCGGCGACCGGCGAGTGGGCGACGGCGGCGGGGACGCCGTGTCCGGCGGCCAGCTCGTCCCGCCGGGCGAGGAAGGCGGCGACCGCGCGTCGGTGTCCGGCCTTCCCGCAGTGGGCGCAGCCGGCGCAGGCCGTCGCGTGTTCGCCGTACTGTCTCGCCTCTTGAACCGCCACGGTGCTCACTTCCCGAGCTCACTTCACGACCCGTTCCGACGCGTTCCGGTGTTTCCGGTGCGATCCGATGCGTCCGAACGGTCAACCAGCCTTTGATTCCTCGGAATTGTGTCGTACCGGCGGCTCCCGGAGCTGCCGTGTGCGCCCCGCCGAAGAGTGATTGCCGCGCCATCTCATTGACGTACAGAAGGGTGAAGCGATGGTGTTACGACAGGAGTTCGGGCTCCGCGCGGCTGATCCTGCGCCAGAGCGGCTGGTAGTTGATCCAGCCGACGAGGTCGCTGCCCAGCTGTTCGCGGGTGGCGACGGCGTCCCGGTGGTCGATCGGCACCGGCTTCCCGGCCGCCCGCGCGGTCAGCTGGACCTGGGCGCAGCGCTCCATGGCGATGAACCACCAGGCGGCCGCGTCGACGGAGGTGCCGACGGTGAGCAGCCCGTGGTTGCGCAGCACGATCGCCTTGAACGAGCCGAGGGCGAGGGCGATCCGGCGGCCTTCCTCGGCGTCGACGGTGACTCCGGTGTACGCGTCGTAGAGGGCGTGGTCCTGGTAGAAGGCGCACGCCTCCTGGGTGAGGGGGTCGAGGAGTTCGCCGAGCGCGGCGAGCGCCCGCCCGTGGAGGGAGTGGGTGTGGGCGACGGCGACGACGTCGGGCCGGGCCCGGTGGACCTGGGAGTGGACGGCGAAGGCCGCCTGGTTGACGTGCTGGCCGCCCCGGACGACCTGCCCGTCGCCGTTGACGAGGACGAGGTCGCTCGCGGTGAGGTCCTCGAAGGGCGCCCCGAAGGGGTTCACCCAGTAGCAGTCGGGGAGCTCGGGGTCGCGGGCGCTGATGTGACCCGAGACGCCCTCCTCGTATCCGAGCCGTCCGAAGAGCCGGAGGGCACCCGCGAGCCGCTGTCTGCGATGGGTGCGCTCCTCCTCGGCCGTCGCGTGGACGGGGGGCATGGCGAAGTGGAGCCGTTCGACGGGGACGGGGTCCGGTATCACGCTCATGCGCCGGAAGGTAACGCCCGCCAGGGCAACTCACCAGAGCCCGGACACGACGAAGCCGCCGCCCCGCGCGGCGGGCGCGGGGC